>JAISDH010000101.1 GCA_031264975.1 Bacteroidales bacterium | reverse complement strand
CTGCCTGTTGCCTGTTGCTTGCTGCCTGTTGCCTTATTCATTTTCATCTTACTCATTTTATAATCCTGTGAATCCTGATTCTGACAATAAGCACGCAGATAACACAGATTTAAAAAGATGTACACAGGTTTTATTATCTGTGAAAATCCTTTGCATCTGTGTCATCTGTGTGCTAAAAATCAGACAAAAATTCATCTTTCTTAATCTAATATTAATTACTAATCATTTATTAAAAAAACTAAGGTAAAACCAATCGGAAGCCTAAATTGTGATAGCTGTAGCTGGGCGAGTTGTCATCGCGAGCTGCAAGGCGACAGCCGATTGCGTTGTAGTTCCAGCCTCCGCCGCGACCTATGCGATTAGAGCCATAAGAAGGTACTGTAGGATTGCTTTGTTGACTTTGAGAATAAGAATCGTACCAATCCTGACACCATTCCCTTACATTACCACTCATGTCATAAATACCGATTTCATTGGGAGCTTTTGTGCCTACCGGATGAGTTCTGTCGTCGGAGTTATTATAGTACCAAGCAACATCGTCAATGTTATTGCTACCACTGTATCTGTAGTTTTGACTTTGACTACTACCGCGTGCCGCATATTCCCATTCCGCTTCCGTAGGCAGGCGATAGTTTTTGCCGGTAGCTTCATTCAACCGTGAAATAAACATCTGCACAGCGTCCCAGCTTACATTCTCAACGGGTAGATTATCCCCTTCAAAATAGCTTGGATTGTTTTTCATAATGGCTGTCCATTGCGCTTGCGTTACCTCGTATTTACCAATACGGAAATTGCTTATCGTTACACTGTGCGCCGGTTTTTCATTATCATAGTAATAGTTCCCTGCGCCATCCCGTTCAGAGATGTTACCCATCGTAAATGTACCGCCCTTAACAAGTATCATTTCCGCTTCTCCCGGTTTCGTCGTTTCGTTTGGATTTTCGGGTTCTTTGGCGTTATTAGGCGTCTCTTCCTTACATCCTGTCATCATTAATCCTGAAATCATCGCTATTATTGCGATACACATTACATTTTTTCTTATCATTTTTACATTTATTTTACGTCCGTTCCTTTGACAGACATTAATTTGTTTTTCCTATTCGTTTGGCTTTTCGGACTCGCCCCGTTTGAATGGTCTCCGGTTTCCATTGCTCCTCTGTTGAGGTCAGCGTGCTGTTTTAAATTCTGTAAATGCATATAAACTGTTATTTAAATTTTATTTTACTGTTTTTCATTAGTGAACAAGAGAAAAGGTACAAGGTACAAGGAAATGCTTGTTCCTTTTCTATCTGCGTAAATCTTCCTAATCTGTGTCATCTGAGCGCTTATAAATTATTCGCCTACTAATATTAATCCCTAATCACTGTCAACGCTGTCGATACTGAATGTAGGAGTGGGTCAACGGAGAGGGTTGTATTTAGTCCTTTTTTCATCCATTGTTGCGGGGTTAGTCTGCCGTTGGAAAATATTTTCATGGTTTCCTGTCCGATGTTTTTTCCTTCGTAATGACTTTCTAACTGAAATTCTATTAAATGTCCCAACGGATAGGCAGACAAATATAAAGGAGACGCAATCATGTGGGAATAAACCGCCAATATGGGTTCGTCTTTTGTCCCGAAAACAGGATAATAGTACTTGTTCCAAATCTCTTTGGCTATTTCTATGGTTTTATTTTTCAATTGTTCTTTGGTTGCGTTCGGGTTTTCGTACATCCATTTCCATACCTGCACGTCTACCAAAGAAACGCCCATTATTTCGTAGCATCCCCAAAAGATATCCAATGTCGTTAAATATTTCGAATTGGTATCAGGGCTGTGAATCCCCAATAACTCCAAGTCTTTTTTCTGAAAGACAAACGCCAACGCTTCCGTAAAAGCCGTATTGGGAACGCCTGCCAACATATAATTAGGAACATCGTGTAAAGTAATGGTTTGTTCTACATTATGACCAAATTCATGTACGCCGATATTATATCCTTTATAATCCACGCCATTATCGCCGATACGGGTACGTAAACGCGCCTTATCTTCTTTCATTCTTGCTTCCCAGGCGTGTCCTGCTCCACGAGAAGCGTCTACCCTGACTTGATTACAAATAGAAACGGCTTTCTCTTGAGGGAAACCCAATGTAACCAAAATATGAGGCAAATCGGAAACAAAAGATTCACGGTTCGGATATTTCTTCTCCGTCAGGCTGTCAAGTAATTGAGGGTCGATACTGCTTCGCGTTTTGAATCCGTCATACCAAATATCAAATGCTTCCAATTTTCTGCCTAAACGTTTTGAGATAAGTTCTCCTACCTGCTTTACCTGTTCGGATTCCAGCAAGGTGATAAAGAGTTTTTCCACTTCCGCCTGAGCGAGTTCAAATTCCTGGTCAAACTTGCGGGAGATAGCGCTCGGATACATGGGCGTATATTTGTCTGCGGCTTTCATGGCTTTAAAAACAGACAATAAATGTTCGTAACGGGTAAATGGTTCTGCGGTATGAGATACCTTTTCCCCATCTTTATATATCTCA
This sequence comes from Bacteroidales bacterium, assembly GCA_031264975.1. GTDB lineage: Bacteria > Bacteroidota > Bacteroidia > Bacteroidales > WCHB1-69 > JAIROC01. The sequence continues at coordinate 3,697 of JAISDH010000101.1, read as the reverse complement.
TTTTTATAAGGATTCCAGGTAACGTCATTTTTATCTATCACTTCCTGCGGAATACTTTGGTCGACAATTCGCTTCATGACTTCATAGATTAGCTTTTGTCTTATCAACCCGTCAGCTCCGGCGTACTGCGATTTTAGTTCGTCGCGTAATCCCCAATGGGTAATCAGTTTCATATCTTCGGGAAATAATGTTTTTTGATTGTCATCCACCAATTTTCCCATATAGATGTTGTAATTGGCAATATAGTTATCGGCAACCGTTTCTGCTTCCGTCATTTTTTGAGAGATATTGGCAGGCACTCTCGATGTGAAAAGATCTCCCATGCGGGCATACCCCCATTCCAAAGAAGACCACTGTTGACCAAGCTCATTCTTTTCGTCCAATGTATAAAAAGGAAAATTCAACATGACAAAAAAGGCTATCTTACCGGCAAAGAAATCATCTTCAAAATGCGCGGAAGGATTCCACGAACCAAACATTTCGTCAATCGGGAAAGGAGTATAGTCAACAACATGTATGGGTTCCATTAGGGAAACATTCATTTTGTTAAACCCTCCGTAGATTGTTTCAAACTGTAGACAAAGCCGTTTAAAGATTTGTTCTCTTTCCGCCGCATCGCCAATAAAGTTATCCAGACAAAAAGATTCAAACGCAGAAACATCTCCGTCTTCTGTTTCCCAAAGGGACGCCATTTGTTTAATCCCTTTTTCGATACGAACCCGGTTTTGTTCTCCATGTTTTTCTACCAATTGTTTTGTTACCCTTGATGTTGTTTCGTTGTCTATTACTGTTTTACTTTCCTTATCGCAACATCCCATATTTGCAACTGTCATTATGATTGCCATTATAATTATCTTCTGTTTCATGGTCTTGAAATATTAATGATTTTATTATTGTTTGATTATTATTTTCTTATTAATTTGCTTTTTATTCCTGTAGAAAACTACGCTATACGTTTCTGAGGCGTAAGCGCTCATATCTATTTGTATTGATTCCGAATCTACTTTACGCGTCAATAATATCTTCCCTTGCATATCTGCCAATGAAAAATGAGTAATCTGTTTATCGGGTATAAAAAGATTGACTATTCCGGTGGTTGGATTGGGATAAAGGAGAATGTCATTTTCTTCGTACTTATGTACAGATAAATTGGGAGCGCCGACTGCCAGCGTATATTCGCCCGGCAATAACGACGTTCTAAAAAATCCCTGCACATTACTGCCTTGAAGGGTAGAAGGAACGGCACGCCAATCTTCCGACGGATTTCTTCTGTATAAGAGTTTCAAATTATCTATTCCATAACCTTGCATCAATTCGTAATCCAGAAAAGACGAGTAGAAAGTCAAATACCAAAAATACAATTCTCCGGTAAGATTACCCGTATATTCCACTCGCCAATAATGGTTATCCGAAATACGGTAAATAGCAGGGTTGTTGGTTTTCAGTTCATCCGGTTTCACCATATTATGCTCTACTCGTATAAAGGCGGAATCTTCAATGCCTGTTACTTTAACGCCTGTATACGCCGCATCACATTCATAAGTTCCTGTTCCTGTAATGTAGAGATTGTAATCAATGACGGCGTCCGCCAATTTCTCGTGTAAATCTACAATACCAAACGCCGGTTCAAAAGGTATACTAACGTCTCCAACGCCATATTCCCCTGAAAACTGAAAATTCACCGTATGATTATTTCCCTTACTGTCGAAAAAGGTTAAATCTATTCGATTGCTGTTGGCAAAGTTAGTAGCAAAGTGTTTCTTTTGACGAACATATACTTTGTACTGATTTATCCCTGTTGATTTGCAAATGGAATCAATCGAAAAATGGAAAAACCCGGGTTGGTTGATATATCCTTCGTAAAAATCGGTCAAATCCATGTTTGCAGTCTGCGATAAATGATTGAAAAATGCTTCCGAGTGAATATTCTGAAACGCATAATCTGTAAGAATAGCACGCAGTCCCCTAAAAAAGAGAGAATCTCCCAGGTAATTTCTCAACGCATGCAATACAAGTCCGCCCTTATCGTATGTGGTAGAGCCGTAGGTTTTTCCCAGCGGAATATTATTCAAGGCATAATATGCTCCGTCCCGTAAATGTGTTTCTGTTAGTACGCTGCGGTGCAAGTTCCGAATCCCTGTTTTATATCCGTCCACGTTCGGGTCGTTATCTTGATATAATATTTCGTTGATTAATAAAGCACAGAGCGTAGCAGAACCTTCATTTATCCACATTTCTTCCGCTTTTTCGCAGGTAATCAAATTGCCGAACCATTCATGAGACAGCTCATGCGCATAGACGCTTTCATACGTCAATGTCCCGTTTACATAGTGCAACGGATAGGCAATATTGGTTGTATGTTCCATAGCGCCGCCGGGCAACCCAACCAACACATAGCCGATTTTCTCTCTGGGAAAGGGAACAAAACAAGCCTCATAGTAGTGCGCTATTTTCTTTAAATTAATGAAAGATGCCGGTACTGCTGCCATGTGGGTAGGAGGCGCATATATTTCAATGGGGATAACGGTTCCGTTAATACTCTGAAAGGTATCTTTGTACACTTCATAATCCCCAACGGCAAAAGCAACCAAATAAGTTGGTATAGGGTCTTTCAATGTCCATTGCCAGCTAATTGTACTATCATTCAAGAGTAAAGAATCCGTCAATAGTCCATTACAAACTGCCATTTTGTTTTTTTGTGTACAAATATCAAAACTATAGGTAGATTTGTCCGTAAACATGTCTATACAAGGATACCATGCACGCCCGTAACTATGGGGTATCTTATCCAATGAACAACCTATTACAAAAGCATATTCCCCCGTGAAAAAAAATCCGCCCCACTGATTATCGCTTTCAGGAACGCCTCCGTAATAAACCCTTATCGCCACTATATCCTGTGCCGAATACATATTTGTCAACGTAATACGAAGCAAATCCCCCTGATGCGTATAAGATGAATGAAATACATTGTCCACGAAAATAGAATCAACAGAAAGCGTACTGGCAAGGTCTAAATCAAGATAAGGCAGGTTATCCGTCTTCATCAAAACATTCATATCCACATACCCATCTATCGTCTTATTGACAAAATCGACAACAGAAAGATGTATGTCATAATTTAATACATGGATAGAATCCGTCCGTGTTTGAGCATGCAGGGCAAAAATGCTTGTCCCTAATAATAAAATAAAGATAATTCTTTTCATCTGTAGATATATTTAATGTTCCGAAACCAAATTTAATCGACGAACAAAAGTACTAAAAAATATCATATCTTGATACGGTTTTGTTTTTTTTTCTACATGTGAAAAGGGAGGGAATAGGGGCAACAGGCAACAAGCAGGCAAGCAACAGGCAACAAGCAGGCAAGCAACAAGCAGCAGGCAACAAGCAACAGGCAGGCAAGCCATGAAGAAGTAGCACGCAGATGACCGCAGATTTTTTTCTTATCTGCGAAAATCTATTTAATCTGCCGTCATTGCGAACGCAGTGAAGCAATCCATGGGAAAAACGCCGACAACCTTGCCCGTACTGGATTGCTTCGTACCTCGCAATGACGGGGCTTTCGTGCCTTCTATCCTGCTCATCCATTAATCCTGAGAATACTGATTCAGACAAAAAGGACGGAAAGACGAAAGAACAAAGAAGGGCGAAATGGCGAGAGGGCAAAAGTATGAATGATACAAGAAAAAAC
>JAISDH010000408.1 GCA_031264975.1 Bacteroidales bacterium | reverse complement strand
TAACGCAAAATCCCAACTTTAAAATTGGAGACAAAATACTCGAAGCAACTGTGGGAGTGGTAAGTTTGTTTTCAATTTTAGAGAATATTGTTGTGGAAGATATAAGCAAATATGGTTCGCGAACTTCCTATTCCCACAACACGGATGTGGCAGGTAAAACGCTAATTGTAAATCTTAAAGATATTAATTTGCTGGACAGCCTGCCTCAATCGCTTAATTTTGATTGCACCGTGAAGCTAAACGGAAGCAGTTCTATCAAATTTATTCCAATTGGACAACATACTGCTGTTACGGTTAATGGACAGTGGCAATCACCTTCGTTTACCGGCAGTTTTTCTCCTGAATCGACCATTGAGAAGGGTCAGTTTAATGCCGACTGGAACATTTTAAGTTTCAACCGCGAAATTCCGGAAATGTGGTCGGATAACGATATTCTTGATTTGGGCGGCAATTCTTTTGGGATAAACCTTATAGAAACCGTTGACCACTATCAGCAAAACATGCGTTCGGCAAAATACGCGCTGATGTTTATTGCACTGACATTTATCGTTTTCTTTTTCGTCGAAATTTTCACAAAGAAACCCATACAATTTTTCCAATACGTGTTGGTGGGTATAGCGCTGATATTGTTTTACAGTTTGTTGCTTTCTCTTTCGGAACAAATCGGTTTTGGCTGGGCATATTTTGTGGCAAGCGCCGCAACTATCCTGATGACAACAATTTATTTTTATTCGCTGATAAAACAGAAATTAGCAACTTTCATTCTTGCAGTAACTATGCTTATACTTTATGCTTTCCTGTATATTATTTTGCAGATTGAAGATTTTGCATTGCTTTTCGGAAGTATATTCCTGTTCGTAATCTTGGGAGTGATAATGTTTGTGTCGAACAAAATAAAATTGGGAAAACAGCCGCCAGTGAACGAAGAATAGAAAACAGCAGTCCATATGGAGCATATTTCGGTCGTGGTAATTCTACATAGACAAACATGAAAATTTGCAAACGTATTGCTTGTTCGATGGACAAAGTGTTAGGATATTATGCGAAATTTGAGACTGAAATTTCCGTCCAAACATCAACATTATATGCAAGTATTGAGCGACACGTTGACGAAAAATGACACAATTCAATGCAAGCAAGGCTATCAAAAGTCCGAACGCAGAGACCAAACATTTATGCGGTGAAAAAACTGTTTATTCACCGCATAAAATGCGGTAAATATTTTTTATCTTTGCAGCAAAATTATTTTCAGTATGGAAAAGTACATTTATCAATACAGAAATTGGACAGATTTCAAGTGGGATTATAGCAAAATCGCCATTACGCTTGGTGAAGTTCGTAACTTACAGGGTAAACTGTCAGGTACAATGAACGCTTTGGGCTTTTCATTGAAATCCGAAGCAATGCTTGAAACATTGACGCTTGATATTTTGAAGTCGTCTGAAATAGAAGGCGAAAAACTTAACCGGAAGCAGGTTCGTTCTTCCATTGCACGGCGTTTGGGATTAGAAACAGGCGGACTTATTTTTGTGGATAGAAATGTTGAAGGTGTTGTAGAAATGTTGCTTGATGCAACTCAAAATTACAAGCAGGAATTGAGCGAAGACCGTTTGTTTGGTTGGCATTCGGCGCTTTTTCCGTCAGGCAGAAGCGGAATGTATAAGATTGAAGTCGGAAAATATCGGACAGGTGAAATGCAGATAGTTTCAGGGGCAATGGGACAGGAAAAAATTCATTACGAAGCGGTTCCAGCAAAAAATGTAAAGTCCGAAATGGACAGATTTATAAATTGGGTAAACGAAGAATCACAAATTGATTTAGTCATAAAATCCGCTATAGCTCATTTATGGTTTGTTACCATTCACCCGTTTGACGATGGAAATGGGCGTATTGCGAGGGCAGTTTCAGATATGTTGCTGGCTCGCAGTGATGGCAGTTCTCAACGGTATTACAGCATGTCTAACCAAATTCTCAAAGAGAGAAAAAAATATTATTCAACATTGGAAAAAACACAATATGGAGATACGGATATTACGCACTGGTTAAGCTGGTTTCTTAATTGCCTGAAAAATTCGTTGCTCAATATGGAAATAACGATTAACAACGTATTAAGGAAAGCAGAATTTTGGAAAAGAATTGCAGACATTCCGATTAACAACAGACAAAAATTGATGATTGACAAAATGTTAAATGGATTCAAAGGAAAACTTACTTCATCCAAATGGGCTAAAATCACCAAAGTTTCTTCCGATACCGCTTTGCGCGACATTAAAGACCTAATTGGAAAAGGTATTTTGCAGCAAGAAGAAGAAGGTGGGCGAAATGTCAATTATATTTTATTGCTTTTGTAGCTTCTTCTTTTTTCCAGGAAGCAGTTATTTTCTTCTTTGCGGAAACTCTGCAAAGATATTTCCTCGTTGGGCATAGCATCTTCACACTGTTAACAATTATTTTCATGTCTTATCTTTTAGATAAACGCAGTTTGCCTACTTTCTTCTATTTGTTAGTCAGGGCGAATAATTATTCACCCTGACTAATCCACTTGTTTACTTTGTTTCAATCAATTCTGCTCATTCTTCAATTTTGTCCTGTAGATTCTGATTCAGACAATAAAGAACAAGAGATACAAGTCGAGTCAAATAGATTTACATGCAATCAAGCATGGTCTTGGAATGCCTTAATCTTAGTTATTCCACAATTTTGTACGAATCGTAATTGAATCCTCTGCGTGCATCATCCGAATAAATGTGCAAAGTACGTGCATCGGTAAGACCTGTAAGACGATGAATATGATTTTTAAAATCATTTTTGTCACTTACTGCAAAAAAACTTTCACCCGGTTTTATTACATGTTCCAGAACTTTGCAAAGACTACCGTCTTTTTCTTCAAATACTTCAAGACGTATATCACCGGAAACATGCGTATAGCCTGCATACGGAGGATGTCCATGAATAGCAGATGATACTCCTTTTTTCCAAGTCATTACAATCGCTTCCCACCCCGTATTGTCTTTTCCAATATAGTTTCTTCCATATTTATCATTATAAAACTGATGAAACTCACTGGGGTTAATATCCTTCGCCCATTTCAAGGCATGTTGTTTAATTTTTTCGCCTAAATCATTGGTAATTGGTTTCTCTTTTACTAATTGCATCAATTCGGCAAACTGTTTTTCATACCCGTTAAGTACTGCAACGGGTTCATTAAAGTCTAAAATCGTCATAGTTTCTGTAATTATTTTATTATTTTATATTATATTTTGCTCACTAAATTATCTGTAAATGTAAACTAAAATACATTGCAAAGGTAACATTATTTTTCTAATAAAATCATATAAGAATAATGCTGTTTTTTACTCATAACTATTTATTGAACAACAATATAAAGGAAATCGCTGAGAAACTTAATAAAATTACATTAAAAGTTCAATACTTTTCAATACATATTTTCAATATCAGAATATCTTCCCTGATGTGTAACGAGTATTATGACAGGTAATAGTCTTTTATATTTCAGCATTTTACATACCTTTATATCAATTATCAATTGACGACGTTGCGAAAAGTTCATGTATAATTTCATCTCTCAACAAAGCAAAGTAACAAGCGAAAACAGAGTATTTTTTATACATACACCACAACATCGGAAGTAAGTACTTTACAAGCAAGGGGGCTGGAGTATATATTTCATGAAGCAAATATTTTCTTAGCAACAAATATTTTCTTACTCCAAATGAATGATTGTTTTTTTCAGACAAAGATAATTGTGCTTGACAGATTTTGCAACGTGGAATTTTTTTTCAGTTCTATGTAATCTCTATAAGATAAATGCATGGTTTCGCTTTTTTCTATGTTGTGGAGAGGCAGAAAATGTATTCTGACTAAAAAACACCATGAAGATGAAGACAAAACACAAAAAAATCCACACATGCTTACCACAGGCACATAAAATTAAAACAGGTATGCAAAAAAAGAGGATAAATAAAATAAAAGAACAGCTAAAAATGACTTGTATCATAGCGTGCATAAGGGCTTTACAGGAAATATAGTGAGATTATTTTATCAGAAAATAAAATAAAACAAAACAAAAATAGTCCATCGATATGATTTTTTTTATATCTTTGCATCCGATAATATTAAGGGAATATAAATTTCACGGAAAATTTAACATTCGATAATATATTTTATGAAACGAAATAAGAGTGAAAAATGGATTATATATACGAAACAGAGGGCAAGAATATTTTTATTCACGTTTCCCTGCTTAAAAAATAAAAGAATAAGAGAAGTAATAAATAGTAATAATATGATAAAATGAAACGAATATTTTTAGTAACAGTTTTGTTCATGCCATTGACTATCAAAGTTGATGCACGGAAACAAACATTAAACAGACAGAATGCGCCTCTATATACAGGCGATAATGTAACGCTATCTTCCCAGGATATTCAAACATTTACTCTAAACTATAGAGTAGATAATGATTTGTCCTTGTATTGTTTTCTAACGACGCTTTCCAGCCTCGTTAGAAGCTATTTGACAGTTTCAATAACAAATTTGTTTACAGCCCAAACGGGGGCGAAACTGTTATCTCCGTTTTTTAGTAACTTAATAATAAATAAATCATCATTAAAAAAAATAAAATTGTCATGAGAAAAAATTACAGAAAATTTTTAGGTTTTTTAGCGCTTTGCGCAATAGTGTTAGTTTCAGTTTCTAATATTGCTTTGGGACAAGCGTTGCCTACAGTAAACATGTCAAATCAGACGATATGTTTAGGTGACAGCGCTATGATAACAGTAACGGGAACACCGCCGTTTGATATACAATTCAGTACAACCCTCAACGGAGTATCAACGGGACAGTTCAATCGTCATATCGAAGCAAGCCAGATAAATAATAATGGAGAAGTATTCTTAGCCTCGGAAGATACTGGTACGTATATATTTACTTTGGTAAGCATAACGGATATTAACGGTACCAATTCAAGTTTGTCGTTGAGTGCGACAGTAAGAGTGAATGCTTTACCAACGGTGAAGATGACAGACTTAATCAATAGTAAGGATACAATATGTTTAGGAGATAGTAAGGAACTGTCATTAACCGGTGAATCACCGTATACATTAAAATACAAGGATAATGTATGGGGAGAAAATACAATGAACATACCTGGAAATACGACAACTATAGCGTCAACATTAGCAGGTAAATTTGTATTTGATTTGTTGGAATTGACAGATAATAACGGTTGTCAAGTTGACTTGTTAAATACAACAGACAATACGGTTCAGGCAGAGATATTGGTAAATGTATTGACAGTTCAGATGACAGGTTTGAAAAATGGTAAGGATACTATTTGCTTGGGAGAGAGCAAGGAATTGGTCTTTAAAGGTATAGCGCCATATAATATAGAGTTTCGGGCAAATGGAATAACCTATCAGAAGACGGATATACTTACAGATACCTTGTTAGTACCGTCAGAAAAAACAGGTTCGTTTGGCTTTAAGTTAGTAAGTTTGACTGATGCGAGCGGATGCACTTATGATGCGGCAAACAGTACCGATACGGCAGATATATTTGTAAGAGGATTGCCAACACTTCAAATGACAGACTTAATTGACGACAAGGATACGATATGTTTAGGCGAGGAAAAGGCACTGCTCTTTACGGGTATAGCTCCGTTTGATGTAGAATTTACTTCAAGTAAGAATAACGGTGCTCCCGGAACTTTCTATAAGAAAGGCATTTCTTCCAACAATGAACTGGTACCGTCATTAGAGGCAGGGGACTTTAAGTTTATGTTAGTAAGTTTGACAGATGGTAACGGATGTCAAGCGGATATAAGTAACAT
>JAISDH010000400.1 GCA_031264975.1 Bacteroidales bacterium | reverse complement strand
AATCTTTGGATTCCGCCGCTCTCGGAAATCGCGCCAACAAGTTCGAGACGGGTATCGGCAGTGATGGGTACTTTGTCGCCGACAAGCGAAAGTTTGGCGTCGAAAGCAAGTTTTGCCTCATCTCCGGCGGCTGTCAATTCGATTTTGCTGATGGACAGGGGGAAATTTTTCAGCTTCATTTCTCCCGAATAGCCCATACTCTGCACTTCGATGTACGGGGCGACGGTTTGCAGATGTAATCCCGTAAATTTGACGCTCTCCAGTTCGGCAATGCTTTTGCCCCCCTCATTCTGTTTCGCCGAAATGCTTAGCGAGCCGTTGAGCAGGGCTTCGGGACGAAACCGCCCGTCGATGACTTCCATCTTTACGTATGAGTTTGCCAGAATCTCCGCTCTGGCAGACCAGACGTCGAACGCGATGTCTTTGGCGGGTTGCACTTTCAACAGATATTCGTTATCGGGAGAAATGAACGCTTCGTATGCCAGTTCCGAAACTTCGGAAACAGGCAAACCGATGTAACCGGCAAAACCGGCGCCGACAATCTGGCTGGCTTCCAAAGTCATCGAAAACCGGTCAACCGAAAACCGCCAGCCTCCGGCGCTGCCGCTCTCAATGGGCAGGATATTGTCCGCCTCAAACAAGCCGCTGACGCCGTTGTTGTCGAGCAACATGTTATTCGCGGCAAAAGATATCCGTTGCGACGATTCCCGTATGGCAAACTGCGGCGGCAAAACAACAGACAGTTCCCTGATATATACGCCTCGCCATAAATCCGTGTTGCCGGGAACCAGATATCCGTTCTCATATCCGTCGGGAAACTGTATGCCCGCCTCGTTACGACTGTCGCTGAAATCAAACACCGCATTTTTGACGTCGAAAATAAATCCGTCCAGCCCGGTAATCTCAAAACGCGGTACTGAAAGCGATACGAGTATGTCGTTCCAGTCGCTTACGACAGTGTGAAACGGAGCCGATACTCTGCCCGCCTCGCCGGAAACAGGTTCGCCATTGTCGCCTACCTTACGGATTAAACTTTCGGGAAATACTACATCCGCTACAATATTCAACTCTTTGAAACCGCTGCAATCCATGGTAAAGAAAGTTTTTTCAACTCCCTGTCCGGTAGCATTGTCGAAACCGCCATGCAGTATTAACTCCGCCCTGTCGCCATTGATGGGTATGTCTACGTCGCTTAATAACATTAGTTTACAGTCGCCGTGAAAATCTCCGTCATAAGAGAATTTTATCCCCTGCGCTCCAAAAAACAGTACTTTGTTCTCGCCCTGCGGAATTTTTATGCGACCGTAAATTGTGAGTTCGGCATAGCTGTGACCGGTTCGCATTCTGCTGACTGCAACAGTATATTCTACGTTACCAAAAGTGCGCTTGATTCCCATTGGCAAACTGTTCAAATCTGCCATAGTCAACTGTTCCTGATAATTGCCCGATTTATCAAGAATTTCGAAAGCAGACATTGCTTTCTGCCTCTCCTGTTGATACTGCTCTTCTCCAGCAATAGCCGTTTGTAGAGATAATAAACACAATAGACATAATATCAAAAAAATAATGCATGTATTTGTCTTATATAGCCGTATGAGTCCCATTATTATTTTAATTTAACATTGTTTATATCATTTTTGGGTTCTTCAAAACAGTTTTGAATATCATGCATGATATTTTGAGAATAACAAACTGCCGTAAGTGAAATATGCAGCAAAATAATAAGTAATAACTTCTTTGTATTCATTGTGCTTATAATTAATTACCAAATTCTTTTAATTTCATATTTACCATAATTTTTCTGCATCCAGTCGTATATTTCAAAACGGTCTGTTTCCAGATTGAAATCCGGCTTATTCATTATATCCCACAGATCTTTGTTTTTTATATACTCCCTGATTTTCCTGTATGCATCTCCGTATGCTTTTCCTAATAATTCGCCGTCTCCGGTCAGTGTTGTTGCTGCTGACGAATGTAAGTATTTCGAAATTTCAAGAAAAGCCTCCTGACTCCGTAATATCCTTGAAAGAGGTTCAATATATCCACCAAACTCCAGTTCTTTAATTTCCTCTAAAGAAAGTGTAACGGATTTTAAAAAATCAGAATAATACGGTTCTATTTTCAACCGGGCTAATGTTTCTTTAATTACATATATAATATTTTCATTATTTTTCTTTTCATCATGTATTTTCCACCTTTCATTATATCCAATCGTTTCATTTTTTTGCAATATTTGTATTAATTCTTCTGTCCTTATTGTTAATTTATTCGATAGATTTATCAATACCCTGACAAGTCTTTCATCATTTATGGAAGCACATGGTTTTATTACACGTTGTATATCGAAATGATATTGAGTCAAATAATAATTTTTTTTAGATTCTCTTTCTACTTTCTTTACGCTATCCAAAACAAAATAAAATCGGGGAGTAGTATCTAATTTCATATATTGAAAAACATCAAAATTTTGATATAAATTTGGATGTATTAACTTATTTCTGCATTTATTTAAACTGTCCTGTATGCTCTTAAATACTTTAGATGTATCTACTTTCATTGCCCACATAGCATCCTGCTCAAAACCACTGTGCTGACTATGAATATCTGCCTGTCTATCTATCAATATTTCCAGTTCATCTTTTCGGTATTCATTATTCAAAAGTTGAATCATGCGATTTATCATGTTGTCATCGTACACCATTTTCCAACTAAATGGAATATTTAATGCGTCAAGTTCTTCTTCTATCTTTTCCCATGTTTTTCCGTACAACGATGAATTTTTATTATATATTAAAAAATTTATTAATTTTAATTTTAAAGAACCATAACGCAAATCGCCAACATTGGGATTGGTTCTGCAACTGTCCAATTCTAATTTTATATCATTTTTGAGTTCTTCAAAACAGTGTTGAATATCCTGCATGATATTTTGAGAATAACAAACTGCCGTAAGTAAAATATGTATCAAAATAATAAGTAACAATTTCCTTTTCATAATTTTAACATTTTATTCTTTTAAGTGTTCTATTTGATATTTAAAGAAATAACGCCTGATATTTTCATTCGTAAGACCATAATCCATAATGTTTTTTGTCGTACCTCTATTGATAAGAATTCTGTTTTTATGACTAAGTATATAAGGATATGTATGTATGTTAGGTCTACTTTCAAATGTATGCTGTAGTCCAAGATTATGTCCTAATTCATGTGCTGCAACATTGGGATGCATGGCTCCCAGTACTACTGATACTTTCTCCATACTGTTATCGTATGGCGTATTAGCTTGTCCATTATTTGTATTTATCCCTTTATTGTTCAAAACAAAAATATAATGTATATTATAATTTTCTTCATTATCATTATCCCTGAATTGCCAGTTTATACTGTCTTTAAAATACTGTACATTTATTAAATCATTCTTTGTTTTTATTATTGTTAAGGTATCTATATATTTCTTATTATCCAATTCAAATTGATTAAATGCTTGTTTATAGTATTTATTTATATCGCTTACTAATTGTTCTTTATTAATTACAGGAAAACTGTTTTCATCCTTTCGTTTTACATGAATTATTCGTATCTTTTTCGTTTTTTTAAGATTTTTGGATTCTACTTTCAATTTCCCAATTAATGTTTCCTGTCCTGTTTGATTTATCAAATAAGCATTAATGTCATAGTCTCCTGCATTTTCAGTTTTTAGTATAATGTTTTTAGTATCGAATAAATTATATTGATTTATACTTCTTTTACCATCAATGAACAATGCATTATTATCACATTTTAAAACAATCTTGGAATTTGAATTGGGTGAAATATCATTCGCAATATAGTTTAGTTTAATTTCAGCATCGGTATTTGGTATTATACCTAACCATGGAACGTAATAATCTGCTCCGTTAATAGACAGTTTCTCATAGTCCGGATTGCCGTTAATATCCTTACTCTGTTGACATTCAATTTGCATTGCGTCATCAAAACCATAATTTGTATAGTAATTTTCACTATTAGGTTTAAACAGCAGTTTCCCAACATCAAAAACATTTAAATGAATCACAATTTTAGCCAGATTACGGTTGTCCCTGTTCAAATTTATATCACGTCCCCTTATTAAAGTGTCGCTGCGTGTTCCGTTCTGTTTTTCATAACTGTAAATTATATTTAAAGCTGATGTAGCATCTATTGTAATTGTATAATTGCCTGCATCAGTTATTGCAGGCATAAAAGTCCATCCTGTTCCGGTTTCCACTTTCGATGATCCCTGTTTTCTTTGTTCCCAGAAGACAATATCCATCTTTATGGAATCGTTCCAATTACTGTTGACTTTAATATTTGATAATTTATTAAGCCCTGCAATATTGCCAAATGAATTAACAAGTTCCTTCATTTTATAATTGGCTGTCAATACTAAATCGTCTATTTGATCGATATGTACATCCAAAGTATTGTTATGAAAAATACTATCATTGCCATTTGAATGAAGAGAATACAAAAAATCTCGTTCGACCATTGATATTGACTTGTCTTCTTCCGTTTCCTCCATTGTCACTTTTTTCTGTTCTTTTCCATCCGCATCAACATAAGTTTTTTCGCTGACTTTGTAAACATTCCCGTCTGCGTCTTTTATTGTTGCGGGGAATACTGTTTTGCCTTCATCGTTCTTCGGTAATTCAACACTTTGAGGCACACTCGACGAATCATAAATCACCAAAACGCCGGTATTGGGGTTATATTCAAATTCGGGATTATACGGTATCACAAAATTTACAGTAATGTCTATTCTTATTCCGTCGCTACCATTATTTTGTGTATCCAGGTTCGCAATCTGCGACATTGCTTCGTCATACACTCCGTCAACCCAGCCGTCAATCAAGCGCATATCGGTATTTATGACGACATCTACCAGTTTTACTCTTAATTTCGCATGTCCGAATATACGCGACATGAGCATATAACCCGTTCCATTGAATACTCCGTCGCCACTGCCTGTAACTTCCATTGCATACACCGGAAAATCTCCGGCAAAGAACATCTCGCCCGGATTCAGCGTCAGCAGCCGTTCCTGATTGCTGAGGTCTATTTCCGGCATTTCGCCGCAGTTTGGATTTGCCGTGTCAAGCGGCGGCACGGTTATGCTTCGGGTTGGTCCGTAAACCGGAAAGCCGGGACGGCAGGTCGCAGCAACACGGTATTCGTATGTAGCGCCGGGTCGAACGTCGTACAGCACGATATTGTCGCCTGTGGTTGTGGAATGGAACCAGTCGGCTTCAAACTCGCCATTGTGCGGGACAGGGTCGGTCTGACGGTAACTCACTGTTATTTCGCGCTGTTCGATGGGCGGAATCCATGTCAGGTATATCTTTCCGTTTTTTGATTCGACTTTCAGGTCAACAGGCTGAGGACAGTAGTCTTCGACACGAAACCAGCGTATTTCGCTCAGCCCGCTGTTCTCAAAGACCCGTAACTCGTCCATGCCGTCGTAGGCTATGGCTCGCACTGCCCAGGCATAGCGCATTCCGGGAGTTAGCGGAGGAGCGGTTACTCCGTAGAGAAACGAGGTCGGACGAAGCGGTTCGCGGAGAATTTCGGTACTGTAAGCCCATGCCGCTTCCGGACGTATCGCATCGTCCCACAGTTGCTTTATTATCAGCTCGTATTCCACATGCGACAGTCCGCTGTGATGCGGCGCCCACTGAAACAGCTGGTTCAACGGTTCTTTCCACGTAAGTGTAACTCCGTTGAAAGGAAGATTCAACAAAGGCGGTTTCTGTGTGTTTATCAAAGCCATGCCACAGCCGGGCAACGACAGTTTGCGTCCGGTGTTGTAGTCGAATGCCTCGAAACAGAACTGTATCAAGCCTTCCGGCAGCTTCTGTTCTCGCTGCCACGCCGAAGTTCCCATGCCGCTCGCCGTAAGATTCTGCGGATTGAAATAATTGGCTATCTCCTGTTGTGACAGCCGGTAAGGTACATTCGGTTCTGCAATAATAGCCGGAATGGGTGTGTAACTGTTGGTCTTCAATGTGAAACCGGACGCTTTTATCGTGAGCGACAACTTCAGTGTCATATTCGGATTCTGCATGTCGCGGTTGAATACAGTTACCGAGATACGTTCCCTCATACCCGTGGCGTAGTCGTTAAGATAAAGACTGTATGGCGGTATCAGATTGACGTTTACCTGTGCAGGATAGACGGTTTGCGCCTGTCCTGCGATGACTTGCATCACAAGAATCATTGCCGCTAACGGTAAATATCCGAATGATATGAATTTTCGTGCAGACATATTTATATCTTTTATTGAACGTCTTTGATGGTAATAAAGCTTACTGTTAATCCGGAAAAACGTCTCGTATTATATATGTTTTCCAATTTGCCTGTTATTCCCATTATGTAAAAGATGAGAACTTTAATCTGTAATTGATGTGTTCAGAAATAAAACGCAAAACTTCGTTTCATGACCTGAACATAAAGTCATGAACATTAGAGGATTTACATCCATACTCAAAAACATTATTCTTTAAACAAGAATATAAATTTGAGTTGTTATATTTTCTACATTGGGGTGTAACGCCCAATAGTTTTGTCGTCAATTCATAAAATGATGCTGCATTTCATGTCAACTAATTTTGCCCAAAATTAATTGTTTTTTTAATACAGTTTACATTTTTTTTAAAATATTTTTTTTTCCTGTTTGTTTTCAGGTGTTTATTTTGTTGTGGATATAAACAGTATCTTCATTCTGAGACGATTATTAATCGATTCCTTTTCATAATTTTATTTTTTATCTCTTTCTTCTTTTTTTAAATGTTCTGTCTGGTACTTAAAAAAGTATGTTCAATATTCGTTATCATAACCATAATCCATAATGTTTTTTGTAGTCCTTTCAGGAATAAGTAACTCTGTTATCTTGATAAAGTATGTTGGTATAACCCTCAGCTTGTCCCAGTAATAAACGTCCGGTAAACGACGGAATCTTTGGTTGCCGTCTTGATTCGTTCGTAAAAGTCGCGTACCATACCCCATAGTCTTGTAAAAATCTTTGCCCGCAAGCGTCCCCATTGCAATCAGGTCGTTGGCAAAATGGTCGTATTCGTCGATGATGAGATAGATTTTAATTTCTCCATTGAAAGCGAGGCTAAATGCATCAGTCAGAACATTAACTTACGGATCTTTCCCGAATATTTGCTGTAACAAATCACCGGCTTTGGGTATAATATGTTCATACATTCTTAAAAACTTACTGACAGCGCTATGTACTGCTTTGGAAAAATCTTTACTGTTGATATTGTAATAATTGCGCAGCATTGTAAGAAAGGTTGATTTGCCGAACTTGCGCGGGACGAATGAAAAAATGATTACGGTTATCCTCTTTTTCCAAATTTTCGATAAACCGTGTCTTGTCAATATAGGCATATCCTTGGAGGATAATATCTCTGAAATCTGAATTGGCTAAATTGTCCGTAAGATATACATGTTCTCAAGAAATTTCAGCGCCTCAAAATAATATCTCGTCCAAAAAATTTTTCAAAAATCTAAACTATTTAGGAAAAAGATAGTCAGATTAAATAAAATTTGTAACTTTGCGCTTCGATTTAATGTGGGATAAAGAATATGTATAGATTAAAAAATAAAAGTATATTGTTGATTCTGATAAGTTTTATAATTTCAGGATGTGCCGGATACAACAAATT
>JAISDH010000333.1 GCA_031264975.1 Bacteroidales bacterium | reverse complement strand
TTTTCCAGATGACGATCAATGTCGCCGCCTGTATCATTGTGCTTATCGGCGCTTTTCTGGGAACAGAATCGCCGCTCACCGTTACTCAAATGCTCTGGGTACACTTGATTATGGATACTTTCGCAGCCTTGGCGCTGGCTTCATTGCCGCCAAGCCAAAAGGTGATGGAAGACAAACCCCGCAAAACGACCGATTTTATTATCAATAAAAAGATGTGGACAAAAATCCTCGGCGTAGGGATTTTCTTTGTGTTCCTGCTCTTCGGATTGATTCAGTACTTCAAACATGTCGAATTGACTTCTTTGCTACAGTTTAATTTTAGCGATTTCATCAGTAATTACTTCAATTTTGGGAAAGGTAACGGATTGTCGCACTACGAACTGTCGCTGTTTTTTACGATTTTCGTGATGCTGCAGTTCTGGAATATGTTTAATGCCAAAGCGTTTATGACCGGAAAATCTGCGTTCACAAATATCGGCAAAAGTAAAGGATTCATGGCTATCGCCGCAGTGATCTTAATCGGACAGTTCCTCATCGTAACTATTGGCGGTGAAATGTTTAACGTGACGCCACTGAAACCAGTAGACTGGGGAATAATTATCGGAGTTACTTCAATAGTTCTGTGGTTCGGCGAATTTAATAAGTTAATGAGTTGTAAAAAAACAGCTTAATTATTTTATAGTCTCGTTTGGCTCTGTGCAGCTTCGACCACAATGGGATCGAAATAGTGCAGCGAAGCCATAATTACTTCGTTCATGCCGACAATTGTACGGTCGATGCGCTGATTCGCATCGGCAATCTTCTTCGTATAGTCGCGGTTAAAAAAATGTAGACATGATAAAGCATTATTTGAAAGTCGCCTTCCGCAATATGTGGAAATACCGAAACCAGACGCTTGTAAGCGTCGTCGGACTGACAGTTGGATTTGTCTGTTTCGCCATGGCGATGCTTTGGATACGTTACGAAATGACGTACGACAGTTTCCATAAAAACGCCGACCGGATGTATTGCATTAATGTCCCGGATGAAGACAGTCCTGACAGGGTTTCAATGGTTACTCCCAACGCTTTGGCTAATCATTTGAAAGAGACTTTTCCGGAAATAAATCGTGTAACAACAATTTTACAGGCAAATCAAAGTATGGCAGTTGAATTTGACAAAGTCGAATATCCGGTAAATTTTCTTTCGGTCGATTCATCTTTTTTAAGCATGTTTGATGTGAAAATCATCGAAGGCAACAGAAATTTTTTGATTCTCAACAGTAAAGAGATAGCAATCACGCAGGAAAAAGCGCGACAAATGTTTGGAAATGAGAGTCCGCTCGGGAAGACAGTAAAAGTTCCTCTATTACGCGGGCAATATACGATTTGCGCAACAATAAGCGGATTTTCCAAGCACAGTAATTATACGTTCGATTTTTTGTTGAATCAGTCAATGAGATACTTTGGATATACTGTTATTGAACTGAATAAACGAATTGATATTGGGGCTTTCAAGAAAAAACTGTACGAACATACGTTCCGGAACGATGAAAAAACTGCTGTTGAGAAAATGTCTATTACTCCGTTTACATCTTTACGTTACGAAAATCCTTATATACAGAGGGAAGTCAAATTTCAGCATATTATTATATTTGCCGTAGCGAGCCTGCTGCTTATTTTATGTACTCTGTTTAACTGCCTGAATTTATTCGTGAGTCGTGTAAAAATACGGAGAAAAGAGTTCGCATTACGTACAGTTTATGGAGCGTCGAAAAAGTCGCTGTTTGCACTTTTGTCTGTCGAATATGCTCTTTCCCTGATTATTGTGCTTCCATTGGGCATGCTTGCTCTCAATGCTGTTTTTCCATCTTTCAAGGTATTGTCCGAAGTAAAAATGGAACTGTCCGGCATTTATTTTGAATATCTTATATATACTGTTGCAATCATTTTCATTTCATTGATGATACTTTTACCGGTATTCCGGCATAGAACATTCAATACTTCTATTTATAGAAGCAAGCAAAAACTGTTTCGCAAAATATCCGTAGTTGTCCAGTTGATAATCAGTATTGGATTTATCTTTTGTACTCTGATTGTCGTTAAGCAAATGTATCATTTACATATCACAGATTTGGGATTTGAGTATAAAAACAGAGGCGCGATTTTTTGGGGAAACCATGGCGTTGACGTTTTCGCCAGTCAAATGAAACAAATACCCGAAATAACGGAAACGCTCATTGCTTCAACGCCATTACTCCCTGTAGAATTGGAAATGGAAAAAATTTCTGACTGGGATGGCAAACCTCTCTCCGCAAAAGAAATAGATATGGAAAAAATAAGTATTTCGGAACAGTATGCTTCGTTTTATGAATTTACATTACTCAAAGGAAAAATGTTAACTGTTAACGACGACCGGAAATATGTATTGATAAACGAATCTGCAGCCAAAGTTTTAGACTGGTATGAGCCTGTCGGAAAATCATTTGGTAATTATACGGTGAAAGGCGTAATCAAAGACGTCCGTAATGTATCTCCCACAGTTCCCGTTCAACCGTTCTTTTATACGTATTCCAATAATAAAGAGGATGGTGTAATCCTGTTCAAATACAGCGAAGGAACATGGAAAACCTGCAAGGATAAAATTGAACAGTTGTTGAAAAAGCAATATCCTGAAGTCAGTTCTTCTGCCATATCCAGTATAATATTCAACACGGAAGCCGAATATGACAAATTCCTGAAATCGGAAAACACCTTATTGAAAATACTTGCATTTATTTCTTTAATCTGTGTGATTATTGGAGTTTTCGGTTTTGTGTCTATAGTATCGCTTACCTGCGAGGAACGGCGCAGGGAAATCGCTATCCGCAAGGTCAACGGCGCAACAGTAAAGGATATTCTTGACATATTTTTCAAAGAATACCTGAGTTTGCTTGCTGTCGGAGCGCTAATAGCATTTCCGGCGGGATATATCATAATGAAGCCCTGGCTTGAACATTATGTCATACAAACCGAAATTAGCGCATGGATTTATGTGGCAATATTGCTCGCGCTGATACTTATTATTATTATGTGCGTCGGCGGACGGGTCTATAAAACAAGCCGCGGAAATCCGGTCAATTCAATTAACAATTAACAATTAACAATTAACAATTAACAATTATACCACGCGCAGCATAATTTTGTGAATTGTTTTACCGTTGCGGTTAAACTCCGTAAGGAGTTCAAAATTGATAACCCCGAACAAGCGCAGTGGTTTTACGTTTGATTTTGTCATACCTTGGAAACGTTTTAACCATTGCCACCTCGTTAGGAAACGAGGTGGAGAACCAGCTTTCCCCACTTGCGGAAACCTTCTCGAAGCGTTCAGGGAACTTTCCCCACTTGCGGAAACCTTCTCGAAGCGTTCAGGGAACTTTCCCCACTTGCGGAAACCTTCTCGAAG
>JAISDH010000204.1 GCA_031264975.1 Bacteroidales bacterium | reverse complement strand
CGGTGAATAAGCTCGTCACTGGTTCTGCCCGGATCCGTAGCCGGGCTGCTGCCCATCATAAAGGTTCCTTCGTTTATCCATACGAAACCAGCAATAAGCGGCGGTCCTGCCGGCGGACTCACGGGAGCAGAGGAAGTTTGAGCCGGTTGGGTTGTTTGGACTGCCGGACTTGTCGTCGTCGCATTTTGCGCGGCTGTCACAGGCGCCGGAGCTGGATTAGTTGTTTCGGATACCATGTTGTTGGCGCTGCTGGAAGAAGAAACGCCTGGCACAGGCGGATCGGGCAAGGCTGCTTGTGCCGTCCCCTGTGACTGTGCCGGAATAGCGGCCGGTGTTTGCCCGGCTTTTTCAGCGCTACCCGGCGAAATGGGATTGGCGGCAGCGACAAGGGCAGGGCCGCTGGTCAACGCTGCGATAGTAGGGCCGGAAGACATATTCCGGTTAAACTGTCCCTGTACCTGGGCGCTTTCCACATCCAGGGCCCGGACCGACAGCCTCCAGAGATCCCCAAAAGCGGTTATCGAACCGGACACAATGGTCTGCGCCCCCAGCTTCTGCCCGATGGACTGGGCGCTTGAATCGCTCACTTCGCCCGATTGCTGAAAATCCATTTCCTGCTGAATAAGCGTCAGATTGGCCCGGTCTACCACGGTAAGGGACCGTTCGTTTACGATAAACCCGGTAAGCACGTCAATGATATATTCTGAGAGAGGAGGATAATCAGATCGGAAATTAAGAATAACCAGCTTGCTTCCATTCGGGATATTCTTGTTAAGATAATCCGAAGCCACCTGGATAGCGCCATCCAGTTCATCGGACACGGTAACGGCTGGAACAACAGGTATGACGGCCTGTGCGAGTTCGATCTGCACTGGCACAGCAGGCTGAACGGAAGCGGTCGGCCGGGAAGGCGCTGAAGAACAGGCTGCAATCACAATCATTATAACACAAAAAAACAACGCAATGTTTTTTATCCGGCATCTCTTTTGGCTCATGGTATTACCCTCTGTTCATACTTTGGATACGGGTTTTACCGCGGTAAAACTGACAATAATGCCAATGGGCGCAAGCAAAATCAGCAGGATAAGCGCCACGATTGGCACGGAAGAGTCTTTGCCGTTCCTCATGGCTTTTATAACCCTGACCAGGGCCATGACCCACAGGGCAATCAAACCGATTATCACCAGAAAGGGA
Organism: Bacteroidales bacterium; assembly: GCA_031264975.1. GTDB lineage: Bacteria > Bacteroidota > Bacteroidia > Bacteroidales > WCHB1-69 > JAIROC01. The sequence goes on along the minus strand of JAISDH010000204.1, from coordinate 3,826 downwards.
AAAACCGTCAGAAAAAAGCTGCCTGGGCCTCCTCCAGCGCCGGTGCCCTGAGGGGCTCCTAGAGCGCTGACAGTTCCAACTGTTGCCAAAGAAAACAGTAAGCTGACGATAATATTTCTCTTTTTCATTTTTTCCACTCCTTTTTGTCCTCCCAAAAGAGAACATAAAATATGCGTCCATCGAAATTAGTATGTGCCATTGCTATTTTTTGTCCTTTAAAAGAATTTCCATTATGGTTTCAGGACTACTTTTTATATCATCCTTATATGTTTTTCTTTCGGTACTGTTATCATTTTGTTGTTTGATCATATCCTCGACTTCTTCTTGTCTAACTTTACTTATTGCTTCTTCTTCCTTTTGTTTTCTTTTTGCTTCAATAACAGAGCGTTTAGGATCCCCTATTTTATTTGCTATTGCATAAATGACAAAACCTATTGTTCCACCTAAAATAATACCTAAAACAATGAACCAAAACCCACCGATCAGTTTTCCGGCAAGAATACCACCACAAAGAAATCCTCCTCCTAAAATGCTATTAATGTTTCCACCTGTTTCATCTATATCATTGCCACCCTTCATTGTGTCAATCGCCGCTCTAATCACTAGCAGTATGCTTCCTATAAATAAAAGCCACAAAAAAGCACTCAATATCCATGATAATATTTTACCCATTTTTTACTCCTTTTCATATGCGATTTTTATCTTCGTTCCAACCATGTAAGAAGTTTTCTGTATTTGTCATTTATTTCTTTTGTTTTACGATCTGCTAATTTTTTAAATTCTTCTCCCAAATTATCTACCTTGTCAGGATGATATTGGGTTATTAGATTACGGTAACTTTTTTTGATCTCACTTTTATTTATAGACGAATAGTCTATATGAAAAAAATCACAAAGAGATTTTATTTCGTCCTCATTGTCCTCATTGTCCTCATCGTCCTCATCGTCCTCATCGTCTTCGTCTTCCTCGTCAGAGAGAGAATTGGATACCATTTGCTTTGCTAGTTCATACAACTTTTTATCATGAAAATTAAATGAATTGTCAGCGAATTGAATCGTTTCTGATTCAAATTCTTCCAATAAGTCAACTATATATAAGGCAATGTCATAACAACCATTACCGATGATTCTAATCCCCCCATTGGCCATCCCCCATAATCCATAAATTAAGAGAATATCTTTATTGTAAAGAATGAAAGAAGAAATTTGATTCGGATCAGATTTATCAGGTGTAAAATACCAATATTTTTCCGCAGTATATTTATTTATCTTAATATCCATTCTCTCTGCAAACTTATATAACAACATCTCCAGATATTCATGTCGGGCAGTCGTAATTGGATCGTTATTATCTCCAGACAAGCCTCCCATCACAGCACGGGGCAATGAAAACGATATATTTATCTCTTTTGCATTTTTTAATTTCTCGATTTTCAAATTTTCAGAAATTTTGTTTATACCATGTTCTAAAGCTAACCCTAAAAGATCTGAAAATATGCCCATGATTTCTTCCTCCTTCTTACTGATTCAACGGCCCAGTCCTCACATCTGCCTAATATACGGACAGTCATCAATCGAAATATTGCCATATAAAACTTCCCTGGCAAATATCATACAACTCGGACATCCACATTCTTTGCAATTGGTTTTAGGGGTAAGTCCGAAAATAGTTGCCATTGATACTTTGCGAGTATTGTTCTTGGATTTTTCATTAGATTCACTCTTGGCTTTCACATTTCGACTTGCTTTAATAAGGTCGTTGGTACTAGCTTTTTGAGCATCTGAAACATTTGTGTATTGAGCACTTATATCAAAGACATATCCCCCCTCGGCTGCTCGCACTTGCGACCCTTCATATTCGAATCCAACTGCATTTAATATTTTTTCTAATGAAAAACCAAAAGTGGCAAACAGATTATGGTCCTTAATTCCATCAAAATTATCCTCATAGTTCATATCGGATAATATTATTTCATTTTCAGAAAAAAATATTTCCTTCCCATGAAATAATTTATTTTGATAATCGCCAATTGAATATATAAACCTTCTACTTCCCAGAAAATACTCTGCTTCCAATTCTATATCATGTTTGTTATTTATCCAAATAATTTTCTCTACTATTGGTTGCAGTACGGTATCAAAGTTCATAATCGCAAATAAATTTGTAAGATAATTTTCTACCGCATAATCTATTTTTCTATCATACTTTTCCTCAACATTTTTAACAAAGTCAATTGAGTTATTTCCAAGAGTATCACCAAATATCGAATTTACTATATTCGATAATATTTTTCCACTTGCGTTGTCGGATAGATTTTGTGTGATATACTGAAATAATTCTGTTGTTTCGTTTGATAGTTTCTTGCTCTCATAATTCTTTTTTCCTGGATCTTGAATATATTCGACAATTGTCTTCAATGACGTAGATCGGTTTTCCTTTTTCCCTGTTCTGTTATATAAAATATGTTTTATGCGGAAACCAAGACAATAAAAAATGGTTTTATACATTGTTTCAATGAATAGCTTTGTCTCTGAATTTTTATAAATTTCTGAAATTTCGCCTTTAAAAGAAATTTTATACTTTTCATCAAAATAGTCATCAGATCTAAATATTTTATTATAAATACTATAAATATACAGACTAACATCATCTGAAAATAATCCAAATGCGTTGGATGGCATCATGATGAAATTAATAACTTCCTTCGCAATTACATTACGGTTTATCAGTATATGTAGCAACAGAGTAATCTCATTAAGGGGATCTTGGCTTTCGAGAAATTTGTCTACAGTGTAATATCCTGATATATGGTTTTCAACTGAATTTCCAGTCGATTTTACCAGTTTTGTCTTTTTTCCGCAGTTTGGGCAAAATTTAGCATCAGCGTCTAATATTTGACCACATTGTTTACAAGTCATTATACTACCCCCGTAATTTTAGTATGACAGCCAGACTAATTATTAGATTTGTTCGAGAACTGAAGTTTTCGAACAAATCTCACTGAAAATGCTATCCATATTATTTCTCCACAATAGAAATGATTTTGACTTTGACATTGGAAGCTGCACCTTGCGTAGCCAAGACTTTCTGTCTTGCTTCTTCTTTACTGTTTGCATTAACGCTGGTTGCCGTTTTAGAAGGCCGTCCATTCCCAGTTGCCTTTTCAAATGTTACATAATAGCGAGCCATAGAATTCCTCCATGAATTTAAATTGCGTTCTTAATTAAAAAATCAAGAACTTTAACAAAACGATGAGAAACTTCATTAGAAACACATGCCATCTTTCCAAAAGTCGTCGCATCATCTTTGTATTTGTCACGAGTTTCCTGGTAGCAAATATTGCTCTCCTTCGCCTTGGAGTCAAAATTCTATATAGTTTGATTTCTCCACTTGCGATAAGCTCGTATCTGATCATCACTACTTGCCGGTGATTACCTCCTTCAAAATTATGACTCCATCAAGCCTCCTCCCTAGACAGCATCTTTTGATCCGCCTGCAACAACAGAGCGTTTACATCGTGTATGTCGAATATTTCGTGCTCCACACAAAACCGGATCACCAGATCGAATACGGAACTGTCGCTCAGAGCGAAACCGGCGCTGCCCAGGAAAGTGGCAAACTCATCGTTGTTGAACCGGAGTGCAAGGCCAAAAGCTATTGCCGTGTTTTTCGCGGGTCTGTAATTACCGGTGGACATGATCTTTGAGTAAAGCCGCTTGTCTATCCACGCCCTTTTGTACAGCTCCACAGGACTTAAACCCTTTCCCTCCCGGAGTTTGTCCAGCACAAAGGCAAAGGTCTCATAGCGGCGGTTGTTTTTGACGAA
>JAISDH010000119.1 GCA_031264975.1 Bacteroidales bacterium | reverse complement strand
CTGCCTGTTGCTTGCTGCATGTTGCCTGTTGCCTTGTTCCTTTCGTCCCTTCGCCCTTTCGCCCCTTATCCTTTGCCTGCTTATCTAATATAAAAGTCCAATAGCTTTTTACTTTCCAGATAGGCTTGTATATGGTCGCTAATGGCTACTTTTCCTACTCCGGCAGGAGTTCCGGTAAAGAGCAAATCGCCTGTTTTCAAAGTAATAAACTGTGAAATGTAAACAATCAAATTATCTACAGGGAAAAGCATATCAGCTGTATTTCCTCGTTGAACCTGTGTATTGTTGAGCATTAAATGAAAATTCAGATTATTGACAGGAGGCAAGTCCGACAATGCAATAAAACTACTGACCGCCGCCGAATTATCAAATCCTTTGGCAATTTCCCACGGCTCTCCTCTTTCGCGGCATTGTCTCTGTAAATCTCTTGCCGTAAAGTCAATTCCCAAACCTACTTCGTTGTAATAGGTATGAGCAAAACGTTCCTGAATGTATTTCCCTACTTTATTAATCCGTACCACCAACTCTAACTCATATTGTATATTATGGGAAAAATTCGGTAAAAAGAAAGGTCTGTTCTTTAATAATAAAGCAGTGTCCGGTTTAAAAAAGAATAATGGTTTATTGGGTTCAGGATGTGCAAACTCCCTGATATGACTTTTATAGTTGAGTCCGATACAAATTATTTTCATAGACGTAGAATATATTAATAAGGCTAATAAAATTTTATCAGCCTTATACAAACAATTAAAAATATATCATCATGCGTCAATATTCGCATATCGCGCATTTTTTTCAATAAACTGTCTTCGAGGCGGAACTTCATCACCCATTAACATGGAAAAAACATAATCCGCTTCTATGGCATTCTCTATGGTTACCTGTCGCAATGTTCGATGTTCAGGGTCCATTGTCGTTTCCCATAGTTGTTCGTCATTCATTTCTCCAAGACCTTTATAGCGTTGCACATGAGCGCCTTTTTCTCTTCCCTGTTCCTGTAAAGATTTTAAAATAGCAATACGTTCTTCTTCTGTCCAGCAATAGGTTTCTTCTTTCCCTTTCTTTACCAAATATAAAGGCGGCGTTGCAATGTAGATATAACCTAATTCTATCAATTCACGCATGTGGCGGAAAAAGAATGTCAACAACAAAGTCGCAATATGACTTCCGTCCACGTCGGCGTCGGTCATAATTACGATTTTATGATACCGCAGTTTATCTATATTCAAGGCTTTTCCGTCTTCTTCCGTCCCAATGGTTACGCCCAAAGCGGTATACATATTCTTGATTTCTTCATTATCTAAAATACGGTGCTGCATTGCTTTCTCTACGTTTAATATTTTTCCACGTAAAGGCAGGATAGCTTGTGTTTTATTATCGCGCCCCTGTTTTGCAGTTCCGCCTGCAGAATCCCCTTCGACAATAAACAATTCACATTTAGCAGGGTCTTTGTCGGAACAGTCCGAAAGTTTACCGGGCAATCCTGAACCGGATAAAACACTTTTTCTTTGCACCAAATCCCTTGCTTTACGGGCTGCATGACGAGCCGTAGCCGCCAAAACAACTTTATCGACAATCATCCTTGCCTCTTTGGGATTTTCTTCCAAGAAATTAGAAAGCATCTCACTCACCATTTGACTTACAACACTCTCCACTTCACTGTTTCCCAATTTAGTTTTTGTCTGTCCTTCAAATTGAGGTTCCTGTACCTTGACGGAAATAATGGCAGTCAATCCTTCTCTGAAATCTTCAGGGGAAAGGTCAAACTTTAATTTGCTCAACAATCCTGTCTTATCTGCATACTGTTTCAGTGTTCGCGTCAAACCTCGACGAAATCCCGTTAAATGCGTTCCGCCTTCTATTGTATTAATATTGTTTACATAAGAATGCAAATTCTCAGAGTAGGAAGTGTTATATTGCATCACAATTTCCAACGGAATTTCATTCTTTTCTCCTTCCATATAAATAGGAATTGACATCAGTTTTTCTCTATTGCCGTCTAAATAGGAGATAAAATCTACTAATCCCTTTTCCGAATAGAAAACGTCCGATAACTGTTCTTCTCCTTCCGGAACGGGTCTCAAATCTTTCAATGTCAAACGAATTCCTTTATTGAGAAAAGCCAATTCCCGCAAACGTGTAGCAAGAGTACTATATTTATAAGTGGTTACATCAAAAATACTATCGTCGGGGGTAAAATAAATATAAGTTCCCTCCTTTGTCGATTCCCCTACTGTTTTAACAGGGTATGAAGGGTTTCCGTATTCATATTCCTGCATGAAATGTTTCCCCTGTCTAAAAACCTCAACTCTCAAATACTTGGACAAAGCGTTTACGCAAGAAACCCCCACGCCATGCAATCCCCCCGATACCTTATAGGAACCCTTATCAAATTTACCTCCCGCATGTAGCACCGTCATAACAACTTCCAATGCAGAACGCTGTTCTTTTTCGTGCATATCGGTAGGAATCCCCCGTCCGTCATCCAACACGCCAATCGAATTATCGGGATGAATTGTTACTTCTATATTCTTGCAAAAGCCCGCTAATGCCTCATCAATAGAATTATCTACCACTTCGTATACCAAATGGTGCAAGCCTCTTTCCCCAATATCTCCAATATACATCGCCGGACGCTTTCTAACAGCTTCCAACCCTTCCAGGACTTGAATATTACTCGCAGTATAATCCTGTCTTAATTTACTTTCATCATGGTCTAACCCATTCATAATTAACTTTTAATAATATGATTAATATCACCGGCAAAAGTACTAAAAATTTACCGAACAAAACAAACGATTAGTATTATTTTTTCAACAAACATGTTCACCCTAATTAAAGTCAGAGAAGATGAAAAGATATTGAACCCCTGTTTTAGCAGGCACACAATATCTTCGTTTATGTTTTTCATCATGATAGAGACTTTAATTTCGGTTAGTCATCAATATAAAGAAACTCTCCTTTGGAATTGAATTTTAAATCGACGTCGTTTGATAACCCGACTTCGTATTTAGAATGCTCTTTGTCTATTTCAACAATAGAATAATCAGATACCGTATTTTTTATATACGTCAGTATGCCTTGGGGCAATAAAGCCAAAATACTTTCGGGTATGGACGTATGTTTTCCATCTACATGTTCCCAGTCGCCGGACTTTGTAAACTTGATTTCAAAGCCATTCATCATATAAACGGTATAATCACAAGAAAATATTTCTTTTTCTTTAATTATCATACTTATATCTACATCGGCAAAATGAGTATTGATAAACTTGCTACTCACGGCAGGTAATTCCGATTCTGTAATCAACGTCTCTTTATCACAGGAATAAAACAGTGATGAAAGCGCTAAAAACATTACTAAACAGGCTATTCTTTTCATTTCATTATCATTTAAAGATTAATAATTGAATGTTTCTTCCAATATGGAACCATTGTCTTTGAGCAAGAGTTTAACTTCCAAGTCGGAAGATTTATCTTCCATTTCAACGCTGTATAAGACTTCCGTCCCTCGCCGGATTTTGTCTACATTGTCTAATCTGTATTTTGGATATTTATTTTCAGCGGCATTCCTGACCATAGCAGGCAATTCCGCCCCATTGATTTCCTGTATATACATCAGCAAATTGCCTTTCACATGATAATAAGCCTTATAATCTCTGTCTTGTATATCAAATTCAACTTCATAAATGTTTCCGGCAACTTCCCACTCAACATCATACGCTTTTGAAAAATCGGTTTGAAACCTTTGCTGAAGCAGTGTCGGCGGTATAGCATCGCGTGAGTTAGACGTTTTGTATGTTTTAATCATTTGGGTAATTTCCTCATTAGAATATTCTTTTGAGATTGCAGGATTCTGTTGCGCGAATATGATTCCTGCAAAGAAAACGTAAGCAATTATTACTTTTAAAATTCTAAGTTGTTCCATTTTTATCTGTTATATTAATTTATTGAGACTACCATTGAGAACTGCAAAGATAAAGAAAAATAACAAGAAATACAAGAAAAAGGCAACAGGCAGGCAAGCAACAGGCAACAAGCAACAAGCAGCAAGCAACAGGCAACAGGCAGCAAGCAACAAGCAGCAAGCAGCAAGCAGCAAGCAGCAAGCAACAGGCAGCAAGCAACAGGCAGCAAGCAGGCAAGCAACAGGCAGCAAGCAGGCAAGCCACGAGGACGAATGAATGGACGAATGGAAAAACAGTGAACAGATGAATGAGTGAAAGACAGTATCAGCCTGAAAGGTTGAAATCAACAGCACAGCGCAACGCGCTGTGTCTGCGTAAACACATAAAAAGCAAGCCCCAATCGGGGCGTAATCATTGAAAGGGATGAAAGCAAGAATAAGAAACAAAGAGAAAAGCAACAACAAACAAGTATTAACCATTAATCATTATTAATCGTAGTTCAGACAATTTCGTGCCATTTCATCGCCAAATTTTCACGTATCTTATTTTTTTTCGCACGAAATTCTTCTCTAATCGGCTCTTTTGGACAGGTTGGTGGAAAAAAATGAACGATGAGTGTAATTCTTTTTCTTTCGCAAAGACAGCATATTAGACTAATATTTGAAGATTAAATGAGAAAAAAATTGCGAAAAATGAATTTCGTAGAAA
>JAISDH010000015.1 GCA_031264975.1 Bacteroidales bacterium | reverse complement strand
TTACGCTCTTATCGCTGAAGTCAATCTTTCCGTTAGCGTCAACCGTTACATTTTCCAGCAAAGCGTCGCGTCTGATAGCGTTATAAATATCCGGTTCGCTTTCTTTATCCAGGTTGATTACTTTGGCATAGCAGCCGCCTTCGAAGTTGAATACGCCTTCGTCGTCCCATCCATGTTCGTCGTCGCCGATCAGTAAACGTTTCGGGTCTGTGGAAAGCGTTGTTTTCCCGGTTCCCGACAAACCGAAGAAGATAGCCGTGTTCTTGCCTTGCATATCCGTATTGGCCGAGCAGTGCATGGAAGCCATCCCGTTGAGCGGCAACAGATAGTTCATATAAGAGAACATCCCTTTCTTCATTTCGCCGCCATACCAGGTGTTCAGGATCACCTGAATCTTTTCGGTCAGGTTGAATACCACGGCGGTTTCAGAGTTCAGGCCTAATTCTTTGTAATTGTCTACTTTCGCTTTGGAAGCGTTCATGATAACGAAATCAGGTTCTCCGAAGCCGGCCAATTCTTCAGCCGTAGGACGGATAAACATATTCGTCACGAAATGAGCCTGCCATGCTACTTCCATGATAAAACGAAGTTTCAGGCGGGAGTTTTCGTTAGCGCCGCAAAAAGCATCCACAACGAACAGTCTTTTGCCCGAAAGCTGTTTGGTAGCCAAATCCTTTACAGCCGTCCAGCATGCCGCATCTACCGGCTTATTGTCGTTTTTATATTCGTCAGACGTCCACCATACCGTATTTTTGCTGGTCTCATCCATTACAAAGAATTTATCTTTAGGAGAACGACCGGTATAAACACCCGTCATCACATTCACAGCACCCAGCTCAGTCACCTGGCCTTTCTCGAAACCCTCTAAACCCGGTTTCGTTTCTTCGTTGAATAACACGTCAAAAGACGGATTATACACAACTTCGGTCACACCCGTAATTCCGTACTTACTTAAATCTAAATTAGCCATCTTGTAATTAAAATTAAAATTTATTTATAATAACCTATATACCTTGTTTTCACCTCGTTTCCAACAAGCCCCTTAAAGACCCTTGTAAACCACGTTGCAAAAGTAATATTATTTTTCTATTATCAAACGCCTATTAAGGAAATATTTCAGTAATGTATCCCTTTACTACGTACTTTGCATCCACATCGTTCCACCTTTCATCAAGCCCCGGATGGCAAGCCGAATATAAATCGTACCTTTGCTCATAGAATAAAAAACAAACAGATTATGCCAGATACTCAAAACATAGAATACGGTAAGTCAATGACCAAACAGCAATTGTTGAAACACCTGCAAGATATTGAATGGGATAATTTTGAAGTCAAAACGGCCCGAACAGACGTTCCCAAAGATGTTTGGGAAACAGTTTCGGCATTTTCCAACACTTCGGGCGGCTGGATTGTGTTCGGCGTGTCGCAAAAGAAAAAAACGTTTGAAATTGTCGGAGTTGATAAGCCCGAAAAGTTGGAAAATGATGTACTTACGACGCTTCGTTCCAAAACGAAATTTAATATCAAACTGTCGCCACAGGCAAAGCGATATAAAATTGACGGCAAAAATGTTTTGGCATTTTATATTCCGTCTTCCGATATTAAACCTGTGTATTTTAATGGAGTACAGAACACATATATTCGGACAGGCAGTGGAGACCAGCAGGCGAGCGAGTTTGAGATCAATGCTCTTTATCGCGACCAGGCATTCGGCTCTATGTCGGAAAAGACCGTTGAAGGAACGTCGGTAGATTCACTTAATAAAGCCTCGTACAAGCGTTTCCGCGAATATCTGAAAGGTTTTAATCCGAACTTGCATTACAATTCAATGGACGATGACGAGTTTAACCAACGCTTGAAAATTGTAGCAGACGGAAAACTGACTTACGGAGGACTGTTGTTTTTAGGTACAAATGCTGCAATAACCGACTATTTTTCAGATTTCAGAGTAGATTATCTGGAAATCCCGGCAACAAATTACGCCGATGCCGAGCCACGTTATACCTTTCGGATTGAAGAACAGGAAAACCTCTGGGAATACTATTTTGTGCTATTTCAACGCTTGCGCATTTATGCCAACAATCCGCTCACAATCGGCGAAATGGGAATCGGACACGAAGACACAAAAGAAATAAACGCTTTGCGAGAAGCACTCGTTAATCTGTTGATACATAGCGATTATTTCAGCCCTATGAAACCACGTATTCGCGTGTTTACCAATCGTATTGAATTTGAGAATCCGGGTAAATTGCCCCGAACGGTTGAAGAACTGATGAGAACAGATGAAACGTTGCCGCGAAATCCCGTTTTGGCAAAATTCTTTCGTATAGCGAAACTCTGTGAAAGTGCAGGTTACGGTTTTGATAAAATGCTTCAATGGAAAAAGCAAACAGGCAATGAAGTTCTTTTTGAAACAACTATTGACAAAACGAAATTCACGTTTATGACTGATACTACAAAAGCAACAAGCGGTACGATAGAAGAACAAAGCGGTATGGAAAGCGGTACGATAATCCCAAATAGTGATATGATTGAAGCAAAAAGCGGTACGATAACTGATAAGAAAACTGATAAGAAAACTGATAAGAAAACTGATAAGAAAACTGATAAGAAAATATTGCTTTTAATAAAAGAGAATCACCAAATTACCATATCGGAAATGTCAGAGGTAACAGGTGTAAGTAAATCTGCGATAAATCAACAGCTTATTAAAATGAGAAAAGCCGGTATTATTCGTCGTGAAGGTGCTGACAAAGGCGGGAAATGGGTAATAATTAAACAATAACGTATTTATAAGGTGCAAAAAACATTTCCTGAAAGACAGGCGGATGCCATCACGAATGAAAATATTTTTTATATATTTGCTACATTTTATAAAAACAACTAAATAAAGCCGTTTCCCTCCATGCCTTGTGAAGGATGGGGGTAAAATAAAAGCAAACCCTTAAATTAACGATATGATGAAGTTGGAAGTTCTTTGTTTGAGTGCGCTTGTTGTCTTGATGGGCTGCGAGCGTGTGGAGTTGTTGCC
>JAISDH010000007.1 GCA_031264975.1 Bacteroidales bacterium | reverse complement strand
CAAAGCTCCCGCCCGAGAGGTCTGCGCATAGTTCACCCCGCCACACGCAGGAGTGGAAATATTTTGCCATGTATTTTTTTGTTTGTAATTCGTATTACTATTCATTCTAATATTTTTTTTTCGATACTGTTAATATTTTTTTTTATATCTTACTATTGTTTTTCCTATACCTTACTATTGTCTACTATTTGGCTATTCTTTTTTAGCTATAGCCAACGCGGCAAAGATAGTCATTTTTTGAATACGAAATACATTTTGCATCTTTTTTTTTCATTTTTGTTCGTGATTTGTTTTCATATCCTATTTAACATACTGTCATTGTGTGAGAAAAAAATTGCATTCATGGTAAAATTTTTTCACAAGCAGCCAAAATATCTGTTTTGAGAGGGGATTTTTGTCTGTTTTGAGAGGGATTTTGGGCGAAAAAATTTTATCATTTGGATAAATTTCTCTACGAAGTGGCGAAAAATAGAGAGTCGTGGTGAATATTTTGTCTGAATCAGGGTTCACAGGATTATAGGATGAGTAGGATTAAATAGGGATTAGTTCTTTCTTCCCTACGCACTATAAGCGCCCAGATGACGCAGATTTTAAAAGATGACCACAAATTTTTTTCTTATCTGCGGAAATCCTTTTAATCTGCGTCATCTGCGTGCCAAAAGCACAAAATTTAATAGGCAATCTATATCGCTGTATAATACCTGATTGTTCCTTTTGGATTATCTATCTTGAGGCGAAAATAGTAACGTTTGTTTTCATAACCGTATAATAGCCGTTAAAAAATGTGTAAATTTGCAACCCTTATAAATCGTTTATGCAAAAGAGATGGATACTACGTACGCCGCCGGATAATCATCTGGTAAATAAGCTATCAGGAGAATTACATATTTCGGAAGATTTAGCCTACTTGTTGGTTCAACGAGGGGTAAAAACTTATGATGAAGCACGTTCTTTTTTTAAACCTGTATTGGAAGATATACATAATCCTTATTTGATGCAAGATATGCAAAAAAGCGTTGAACGAGTGGAGCAGGCAATTAAAGATAAGGAAAAGATACTTGTGTTTGGAGACTATGATGTAGATGGGACTTCTGCCGTGGCATTGGTTTATTCTTTTCTTAAAACCATTGCACAGGAGCATGAAATAGAATATTATATCCCTGATAGATACGGAGAAGGATATGGAATATCCATGCGAGCTATTGAATATGCAAAAGAAAAGGGTTTTTCTTTAATAATCAGTTTGGATTGTGGAATAAAATGTCATGAAGAAATAGATTTGGCAGTAACGTATGGCATTGACGTCATTGTGTGCGACCACCATTTACCGGATAAAACTTTACCGAAAGCCTGCGCCGTATTAGACCCAAAACGGGAAGACTGTTCATATCCATATAAAGAATTGTCCGGCTGTGGAGTTGGGTTTAAATTAGTTCATGCGATTGCTCAGAATCGTATGATTCCGCTTAAAGAATTGGGCAAATATTTCGATTTGGTAGCATTGAGTATTGCATCGGACATTGTTCCGATAACCGGAGAGAATAGAGTGTTTGCCTACTTTGGGTTAAGACTTATTAATGAGAGACCGCGTCAGGCAATAGAATCGTTGCTCGGCTTTGGTTCGATTGTCCGAAAAACGCCTGACCAGACATTACCGCCGGAGAAAACGGCTGTAAAGACTGTTTTTGTTCGTGAAATTACAATCAACGATTTGGTTTTTGCCGTAGGACCCCGTATCAATGCTGCCGGAAGAATGGACACAGGCAGAAGTTCTGTTCATTTGCTGGTAACAAATGAAATAACGGAAATTACAACTTTGGGAGAACGTGTAGACATGAATAATAAAGAGCGTCGCGAGTTGGATGCGAAAACAACCGGTGAAGCAATTGATATGGTTTCCGCAGAATTTGATTTGCAATCAAAGAAATCATTGGTAGTCTATAATCCGTCATGGAGTAAGGGCGTCATTGGAATTGTTGCCTCCCGTTTGGTAGAACAGTTTTATAAGCCTACTATTGTATTAACGTTTTTTAATGACATAATAACCGGCTCTGCCCGTTCCGTTAAAGATTTTGACTTATACATTGCTTTATCGCAATGCGATGATTTGTTGGAACATTTCGGCGGACATACTTTTGCCGCCGGATTAAGCCTGAAACCCGAAAAGTTAAATGAATTTTCAGAAAGATTTGAACAAATTGTATCTTCAACAATCTCCGAAACATCCATCATGCCAACAATAGATATAGACAAAGAGATTTCTTTAGATATAATTACAATGGATTTCTTCAAGATTGCAAAAAGATTTTCTCCATTTGGTCCCGGAAACTTATCGCCTGTCTTTATGACAAAAAATGTTTTTGATACGGGATATGCACGTATTGTGGGACAAAATCATTTGAAACTGTCTCTCTTTCAAAAATACAACGGAAATTATTCCATTGATGCAATTGCTTTTGGATTGGGAGAACATTACGATAGAATATCCAAAGGAGAACCTTTTCATATCTGCTATTCTATCGACCTCAATGAATGGCAAGGAAAAAGCAGTCTGCAATTGAATATAAAAGATATAAGGTTTGACTTTAATCAGGCATAACCGTTTAAATCAATGACCCATTGATAACAAACTTTCCACAGCAAGCCGGTAGGATTCCAATCCAAATCCACAAATATTTCCTATGCAGGCTTCCGATATGCAGGATTTTCTTCGGTGAATTTCTCTGGCAAAAATATTGGAAATGTGAACTTCAACAACCGGAGTACAAATAGAACGAATAGCGTCGCCGATAGCAATAGACGTGTGGGTAAAAGCGCCTGCATTAATGATAATGCCGTTGTATTTCCCTTCCGCTTGTTGTATTTGTTCTATCAATACCGATTCCTCATTGGATTGAAGGTAATCAATACCGACAGAATTATATCTGTTTTTCAGATTTGTAAGGAACTCGTCCATTGAAGCAAGTCCATAAATAGCAGGCTCCCGTTTGCCCTGCAAATTCAAATTTGCTCCATTGAGAATAAGAATACGCATTGTTGATTTTACTTTTTGTCGTTATCAACATATACAATCCGGAAAATATCTTCATTGTCTTTTTTCAAATGATGATGT
>JAISDH010000505.1 GCA_031264975.1 Bacteroidales bacterium | reverse complement strand
ATAAATGCAGACCTATTTCAATTTGGAACAATTTATATCGCAGCATGTAACAGGGCGCAGTGAAAGTCTTTTGACAAAAGATTTTCAGAAATATGACGCCGAACTTCATACGATGATAGACAATAAATCGGCGCTTGTCATAGGAGGAGCAGGAACTATTGGCTCAAATTACATTAAAGCGCTGCTGCGATTTAAGCCAAAGAGACTTTATGTAATTGACATAAACGAAAACGGATTAACAGAATTAGTTCGTGATTTGCGCAGTTCAAGCTGTTACAATATTCCTACCGATTTTATCACTTATCCTGTAAATTTCGGGGATTCGGTATTTGAAAAAATCTTCCGACGGTTTGGACCTTTTGATATTGTTGCAAATTTTGCTGCACATAAGCATGTTCGCAGCGAAAAAGACATTTTTTCAATAGAAGCAATGATTGGAAATAATGTTTTGCGAGCGCGAAAGTTATTGGATTTACTTGTCGAACAGCAACCTGAACATTTCTTTTGTGTCTCAACGGATAAAGCGGCAAATCCTGTCAATATAATGGGCGCCAGCAAAAAATTGATGGAAGAACTTATTATGGCATATTCCTCGAAAATTCCTATAAAAACGGCTCGTTTTGCAAATGTCGCATTTTCGAACGGGAGTTTACCCTTGGGATTTATCGAACGCATAAACAAACGGCAACCATTATCCTGCCCTTTAGGAATCAAACGTTTTTTTGTTTCGCCGATCGAATCCGGAGAAATATGTCTGGCTGCTTCGGTATTAGGCAAATCCGGCGATATATTTTTCCCCAAACTGGATGAAAAGAAAGATATGCTGGATTTTTCAGTAATTGCCAATGCTCTGTTACTGCAATTGGGCTTAAAACCTGATATTTGTAAAACAGAAGAAGAAGCAAGAGAAAAGATATTGATGTTGAGGGATAAAATCACATCATATCCGATTTATTTCTTTGAATCGGATACATCCGGAGAAAAATCATTTGAGGAATTTTACACTGCTGATGAAGACTTGGATTTGGATACTTTTATCAATTTGGGAGTAATTAAAAATTCTAAAAAACGAAACCTGGAAGAGATTGACAGCATTTTCAATAACCTGCAATCTGTTTTTTCTTCAACAGAAATCACAAAGTCATCAATTATAGAAACACTAAAGAATTATTTGCCTGATTTTAAACATATAGAAAAAGGTAAACATTTGGATCAAAGAATGTAATATGTACAATTTACTGAAACGTTTTTTCGATATTCTAATTTCTTTTACTGCTATAGTTATTTTATCTCCACTGTTGATTATCATAATAGTCGTCTTACTATTGACTGGAGAACATGAAGTGTTTTATTTCCAAAAAAGAATTGGTTATAAAAACAGCTATTTTTATATCTGGAAGTTTGCGACCATGTTAAAAAACAGTCCTAAGATGGGCGGCGGATACATAACCACCCGTAATGACTTCCGTGTTTTACCTTTTGGACGTGTTTTGCGAAAAACAAAAATTAACGAATTGCCGCAGTTAATTAATATTTTAAAAGGAGATATGAGTATAGTCGGTCCTCGTCCCATGGTAGATGAAACATTTAAAGGATTTCCCGAAGAAATAAGGTATAAAGTTTTTGACTCAAAACCCGGATTAACAGGTATTGGTTCTATAGTTTTTCGCGATGAGGAAGATTATGTATCCCGTGCTAAAAATTCTGTTTCGTTTTATAATGAAGTAATTCAACCATATAAAGCCGAATTGGAATTATGGTATGGAAAGAATAAAAACTTATGGGTCGACTCCAAGATTATATTTTTCACAGCATGGAATATCTTACTTCCTAAAAGTCAACTGATTTATAAAACATTTAAAAGTTTGCCATATAAAAATTTAGAACAAACATTGTTGTAGTTTTTTCTGCGGGTATATGACAAAAATCCGTTTAAGTAACGTGTGAAAAATAAAATGGCAAGATTTTACTCTATTCTAAAAACTTCAAGTAAGAAGTTTGTTTTATGAAAACTTACAAACTACTCCTGTTTGCCGATTCAATATCACCGAATCGAATAAGTAAGTAATCCCTGTTTTTAAAAATAATCCGTAATTAGTCATTGCGAACGCAGTGAAGACTATACGACCATTTTCGGACAATATAATAGTTTTCAGGCAGACTATTTATATGGGTGTAAATTGTATAAAATTTACACCCATTTTTTTTACGCCTCATATTGTGATAATGGCAGGTAATGGTTTCAAATCTTCAATTCTTAACTATCTTTGCATCCGTAACGGATAAAAGTAATTTGTTGGATTATATGTATAATAAGACAGTTAGGGCGAAGAAATCTCTTGGACAGCATTTTTTGAAGGACAAAAACATTGCAAAAAGAATCGTTGATTCGCTTGATGCGGCGACGGGAAACATACTGGAAGTCGGTCCGGGGACAGGGGTTCTGACGCAATTCCTGCTTCAACGTCCCGAAAATCTGAAACTGGTGGAGATCGACAGGGAATCAAT
>JAISDH010000474.1 GCA_031264975.1 Bacteroidales bacterium | reverse complement strand
CTTTCGCCCTTTCTTCTCTTTTTTGCTCTTATTCCATGAAATTGACGACATAATTATGGGCATTTCGGGAGACGATTTTGCGCACTTGAGTCATTATTTGATGAAATAGAAATATATCTTGCTGAAAACTAATCTAATAATGAAGATATAATTGTTTATTCTTTTTCTACTTTTGTTTACTTCTTTTTGGGAAAATCATGTATTTTTGCAACATCATTCTTTATAAAACTTAAACAAAATGAGAATAATTAAAATCTTAGGTATTGCACTCGTTTTTACAACGAGTATTAGCACGATTAACTGTCAGGAACTCAAGACAAAATTGGATTCTGCAGCTTATGTAATGGGTAGTCAAATGGGGGAATATTATTTCTTAAATCAAATCGAGATTAATATCGACGCATTGGTTGCAGGATTAAGAGACGGGTATACTGCCAACCGACTAAAAGTACAGGAACCGGAAAAGTCCGAAGTTATGAAAGCATTTGAAGAGTATATGCAACAAAAACAGCAGGAAAAAACAGACCGAGATTCCCGATTCAACAAAGAGGTAGCTAAAAGTATTTTGGAACAAAATCGCCAAAACAAAGACATAAAAGAAACCTCAAGCGGATTACAATATCAGGTTATCACGGAAGGTAAAGGCAAAAAACCGGTAGCCAGCGATAAGGTAAAAGTGCATTATGTCGGAACCTTATTTAATGGAACTGTTTTTGATTCTTCAAGAAGCAGAAATGCTCCTGCCGTATTCGGGTTAACGCAAGTTATTCCGGGTTGGACGGAAGGTTTACAACTTATGACCGAAGGAAGTACGTACAAGTTTTGGATTCCTTCCGAATTAGGTTATGGAAATCGCGCCGTTGGAAATATTCCTTCGGGGTCGTTGCTTATTTTTGAGGTAGAATTAATAGAAATAAATCCTGCCGAATAAAACTTTGCCATTGTGCAGAGCAGTTTGGGATTGGTACATAATTATTGTTTCAAGAGGTATTAAATCGTTAAATAAAAAGAGGACATGAAAATAGGTCTTGTTGGCGCTACCGGATTGGTGGGAAGCGAAATGCTGAAAGTTCTGGAAGAATATCATTTCGGAGACTGTGAACTTTTGCCTGCGGCTTCCGATAAATCTGTTGGTAAGGAAATTATCTTTAATGATAGGAGTCATAAATTACTTTCGGTTGAGGAAGTCATTAGCAGGTTGCCGGATATTGCGCTTTTTTCTGCGGGGAGTTCGGTTTCATTGCATTATGCGCCTTTGTTTGCGGCGGAAAATTGTTTTGTCATAGATAATTCTTCGGCGTGGAGAATGTTTGAACAGATTCCTTTGGTTGTTCCTGAAATAAATGCCCATACTTTGACAATGTCAAATAAAATTATTGCTAATCCCAATTGTTCTACTATACAGTTAGTCATGGCGCTTGCTCCTTTACATGCAGCATTCAAGATAAAGCGGGTTGTGGTTTCAACCTATCAGTCCGTAACCGGAACGGGGATGAAGGCGGTGAATCAATTGATGAATGAAAGAAATGATTTAGCAGGAGAAAAAGCATATCCACATCCGATTGACATGAATATTTTGCCGCATGGCGGAAACTTTGAAACAGACGGATATACGACAGAAGAAACCAAGCTGGTAAACGAAACCCGAAAAATATTAGGCGACAACGCCATTCAAATAACGGCAACGGTTGTCCGCGTACCGGTGGTTGGCGGTCATTCCGAATCGGTGAATATTGAATTTCAATGCGCATATTCGCTGGATAAGGTTTTTGAACTGCTTCGTAACATGCCGGGTGTTGTTGTTGAAGACAATCCGCTTGAAAACAAATATCCTATGCCTTATTATGCACAGGGGAAAAATGAAGTTTTTGTGGGACGTATTCGCGTGGACTATAGTCGGGAAAATAGTTTGAACCTATGGATTGTATCCGATAACCTGCGTAAGGGCGCTGCAACAAATGCCGTTCAGATTGCACAGTACATTATGGCGCAAGGTTGGGTGAAATAAGCATAAAAACAAGTTTATCTATACGTTTCGCTAATAAAAAACGTTTCCAAAAGGGAGAAATATAAAGCGGCATAAAACAAATAAAAAACAGAAATGTTTATAGAATAAAAGGATTTTTTTAAACCATGAAATGAATATTCAAGTAATCAAATTTTTCGCTGTCTTCATGTTGTTATTCTGTTGTACTTTTTTTACGAAAGCGCAAAAGGTAGGTTTGGTGCTTAGCGGTGGCGGAGCAAAGGGGATGGCTCATATTGGAGTGATTCGCGCTTTGGAAGAAAATGGCATTCCTATTCATTATATTACAGGGACTTCTATCGGCGCCATTATCGGCGGATTGTACGCTTCGGGGTATTCCACCGATGAAATGGAAGCGCTGTTTTTAAATCCTAATTTTGAAAATTGGGTGAAAGGAAAAACAGAAGATAAATATGTGTATCATTTTAAACATGAGCATTCCAATTCAAGTTGGGTGAGGTTTCGGTTTAACATTGACTCTTCTCAACAGTTTAGCCCCACTATTCCTGTAAGTTTGATTCTTCCCGCTCAAATGGATTTTGCCTTTCTTGAGATATTTTCGGGAGTGGAGGCTATTTCTAAACAGAATTTCGACAGTCTTTTTGTTCCTTTTCGATGTATTGCCACCGATATCACAAACAATAAGGAAGTTGTTTTTAAAGAAGGTCATCTCAAAGACGCCATTCGAGCGTCTATGACGTTTCCCTTTTATTTTCATCCGATTACCATAGACAATAACATGTTGTATGACGGCGGAATGGTTAATAATTTCCCTGACGACGTGATGCGGGACGAGTTCAATCCGGATTTTATTATTGGCGTTACGGTTTCAAAGCCGAACAAATCGCCTTCCGACGAAAATCTTATTACCATCTTGACAAATATGCTCATGAATAAGGAAACCTATACGTTGAAAAATATCAATAATGGCATTGTCATTCATCCGGACGTTCCAGACCTTGCCGTTACCGACTTTACAAACAGCGTTGCCTTAATCCAAATCGGATATCAGACCGCTCTTGACAGCCTGAAACATATTAAGGAGTTTATCTCCGACAGTATTCCTCAAACAGAAGTCATACAAAGACGATTGGAATTTAAACAGAGAATCCCGGATATCTTTATCAGTGAAATAGAAATACATGGACTAAACAACATACAGGCAAACTATATCAAGGAAGAAATACTTCGACCTAAAGAAAAAATATCTTTGAACACATTTAAAAGCAGATACTTCAAATTAATATCCGAAGATTATATTTCCAATATCTACCCGTCTCTTTTTATACACACGGATAGCAATACGTTCAAAGCCGTGTTGGACATAACGAAGGAAAAACCATTCAAATTAAATTTTGGGGGCTATGTTTCAGCGAACGCCTACACGACGCTGTATTTACATTTTGATTACTATCTTTGGCAAAAACAGGTCATTAATGCAGGATTTGACGCCTATTTCGGACGATATTACAATTCCATCACAGGCTCTATCCGCTTGACCCGTTTGCAGCGAAAACCGTTTGACCAAACGATTTCCATAGGTTACAGCCGGTGGAATTATTTTAATACATACCGTATTTTTGTTGGAAGCGAAACGCCTTCGTATCTTATTCACGAAGAATCAATAATCAACTATAAAATAGCTCATACTATCAAATACAGTTTAAAAGTTACGGGAAATATTACCTTTTTCTTGACGGGAGACAAATATTATTGGAATAACGCTTACACCCAGGAGGATTCCTTCGACAAAAACAGGGCGTACATGATTCGCCCCAATGTGGTTTTTGAATACAGTACAATGAATTTGAGATATTTTTCCACGAAAGGTTTCCGCTTCAAAACAGAAGCCGCTTATTTTGCAGGATATGAAACAAACAAACCGGGTTCAACTTCTCCGCAAACAGCACAGACCACCTCTTTTAAAGATTGGTTTTCGGTGAATGGGGAGATAGAAAAGATATTTCGTATTGTGAAATTCTATTCTATGGGATTGTCGGCTCAAGCGGCGTGGTCAAATTTACCCATGTTTGAAAGTTTTAATGCTACAAAATTACGCGCAAATCATTATGCTCCTACACATGAAAGTAATATGGCTTATTTGCCCAGCTACCGCGACCCTGTTTTTTTTGCAGGAGGAATCAGTAATATATTTTTTCTTTATAAGAAGTTGCAGTTTAGGATAGACGGCTATTATTATCAACCGGTTGTGTCCATTTTACGCGGTGGATTAAACAATGCCTATACAAGCAGTCTTTTTGAAAAACACGCATTTATTGCCTATTCTTCTATTGCCTATATAACAAAGTTAGGACCAATTGCCATCAATTTGTCCTGGTATTCCAACAATACCCCTAATTTGATGTTCAATATTAGCTTTGGATTCCTGTTCTTTAATAATAGAATCTTCTGAAATAGTGATGAACAGTTAGCGCTTAATCTTTCCGCTTGCCGTAAGTTTACCATATTTCCAATTCAGAATCTAATTCCACTTCAAACTCTTCGTTGATAGGAACCTCATTCGGTGGATTGAGTTTTAACTTTGCATTATTTGTAACTGTTACCTTTTGAACATTGATATTATTACATCCTGTAACTGTTGTATGGGTAGTTACAATTCGATTAATAAAATTCACATCACAAGCAAGCAAGCAACCGGCATTTGCTACTTTTTCTCTAATTACATTATCGGGTTGTTCTCCAAAACCAAGATTAAAATTTATACCAACATCAGTTCTTTGGTGACAATAACTCATGATTATATCTCTTTCAGGTGGATAATCAGATGAGGAACAGCTATTCTCAACATATCCGGCATATCTATTTAAATTTTTATTTATAATATACTAATAGATAAAAAATAATTTTCTATTTACTATACAGTAACAAATATATATTTGATTAATATCTTATTTTCTATTAAATAGAAAATGAATAAATAAAATTTTTCAAATATACTATTTAGTAGAAAAATAGAAATAAAAAATATTCAAAGATTCTGTTTGGTAGAAAAAATGAAATAAAAATTTTATAAATATTCTGTATAGTAGAAAATGATATATAAAAATTTTTCAAAGATTCTGTTTAGTAGAAAGAGAGAAATAAAAATTTTTCAAAGATTCTACTTACCAGAAAAGATGAAATAAAAATTTTTTATATATTCTATCTGATGGTAAATAAAAATATAATCAATTATTTATATATCTCCTTTTGAGGGAAAATCCCTCGCCTTTAGGCAAAGACTTTAGTTAAAAAAAACTTCGGAAAAGAGATAGCTTCAAAAGGGTCGGCATCCGTCATTGCGAGGCACGAAGCAATCCAGGACAATGAAACATAAAAAGGTATATAACGATAAAGGTTGAAAGGCGATTCTTACGGCTATTTTGGATTGCTTCGCTTCGTTCGCAATGACGAACGAGCGAGAAAGGCGAAGAGACGAAAGGGCAAAGGGACGAAAGGGAGGAAAGAGAGAAGGGGAGAAAGAAAATAACGCTTATTTGTTCACTCGTTCACTTATCTACTCATTTACTGACAACATAACCCTGTCGTCATTGCGAGGCACGAAGCAATCCAGGAGTATGAAACATAAAAGGACATATAA
>JAISDH010000424.1 GCA_031264975.1 Bacteroidales bacterium | reverse complement strand
CTTGCCGCCGACGGTTTTGTACAGATATTGAGAAAAGCGGTTTTCGTCGTATCCGTTCAAAGTCTTTTTCAACAATCCCGTATCAATGAAAGACGGCTTTGGTTGCGGTTTTGGAATTGGGCGTGTGTAATCCTTTTCCATATCAAAAGAAATATTGTTATCTGTAAGATATTGTTTCGGGGTATAGTGGTGTCCGCAGTTATCGGCACGATCGCACTTGCCAACGGTCGAATGTAGCGGCTCGCCGGTATAATTATCAATATACAATACAAATGTTTTCCGTTTACATTCGGGACAAATGCTTTTCCCTTTTTTCGCTAAACTGTATTTATGATATTCCATAACTCTATTTTTTAAGTGCGTACCAAGTACGCATTTAAAATGCTTATATTCAAATATTTAAATGCGTACTGCGTACTTTTATGAGAGAGTACGCAAAGTACGCAGTACGCATTTAAGACATTGATAATAATATGTTTATCTGCGTACTTGGTACGCACTAATTCTGTTTTAGCCATTTTCTTACTGCACCCTCTGAAACGCCTAACTGTCTCGCAATTTCTCTGTTTGATTTTCCTTGCGCTTTGAGTTCGGCGGCTTCCTGTTTGCGCCGTTCCTTATCTTTATCGCTCGGCACTTTCAAATGTTCCTTTTCCGTTGCATAATTGACAAATTCAAATTGCAGAAAATTAGACGGCTTCGCTATTTCGCACACCCCTACATTGTCGGCATCGTAAATCAATTCGCAATTACGCTGCTTTATCTGTTTAATATATCGCAAGTGCTTATCGGTAAAGCTTTCTCCAATAGCAAAGCTGCTGTCGCAAAAATTTATTAACATTTTACTGCCTTGTAAGTCGTTCCTTGTTATCGGCTTGGACAAATCCCGCTTGGGCGTATGTGCCAAAACCAACACAGAGAGATTATATTTTGCTTTCAATGCTTTCAGGTGCTTCATCAGTGGTAACGCATCTTTTGCCGTTTCTGTTCCACTTCGCAGATAGGTAAGATTATCAATTATGATAACCTTTGTGTCTGTATTCGATATAGTGCGTTCCAATTCTTGGTTAAGATAGGTTTCAAAATCTATTTTAGTCGGGATTTCCGAGTTGGGATTAATTTCTACTCTGATAAAGTTTCTGTCAAATAGGTAATTGTTTATAAAATTATCACTATACCTTGCCTCAAATTGCTTATCGGATAATTCAAAATCGAAATACAATACAGGCTGTTTTATGGCTTCTAAAGCAAAACCCTTTATAGCTTCACCTTTGCTTATGCTGTTTCCTATCTGTACGGCAAGGATTGATTTACCCAAATTCGTATCGGCAAACAGTATACACAATTCATTTTCAAACCATAATTGCCCGAATAGCATTTTGGGTATGGGGCGGGTTTTTGCCTGTTTTATCCATTCGCTTGCAGGTTTCACGATAAATAACCCTGCATTTTCGTTGTTCTGTTGCTCTGTCAATCGCATTGCATCGTCCCGGATACTTTGCAGGGTTATTTCTGATTGCGGGACGTTCATATTGCCCGAAAAAATATCCTTTAAATTTACTGCCATAATTCGTCGAATAGAGTAAGTTGTTTTACCTCGTCTTTGAATAACTCTCTGTCGGTTGTCAGGAACTGCACCTTGTCAAAATGCGATATTGAGCAACGTCCCAATTGATATATCTGTATGTCGCCGTTTTTTCTCAATTTGCTCACATACCGGCAGACATAAGGGCGGGGAATGCCTGTGTTTATCTCACATTCAAACATTGTAGCCGGTTTTTTCTTAAAATACTCGAATACTCTTTTGTGGTCTGCCAAATGTTTCGTATCTTTGCCGAGATTATTGCAGCTTTCGCCCTTCGGGGCGTTTGTTGTTTTATCCATGTCGCTGTTCCGCTTTTTTTGTTAGATATTCCGATGCTGCCGCTTCCATTTCCGATTCGCTTAACCGCTTTCCCGAAGATAGCCATGTGTCAATCTCCGATTGCCGGAAACGTAACTTTTTGCCGCCTTTGTGATGCGGAATTTGCCGATTGCTCACCCATCCGTAAACCGTAGGCTTGGCTGGTTTATCGGGCAAATACTCCATTAATTCGTCAATATCGAACCAGCTGTCGGCTGGTTGCTCCGGTTCGCTTTTCATCTGTAAAAAGGCTTGTTCTAATGATTCAATCTTGCCTATCAGATAGCCTACCGCTTCGGGTAGTTTGTCAAATGTTATACTTTTCGTATCCATTTTATTTAAATACACCGCCTTTGATTCATGCTCTCTTCCGACGGGTTGAAAAAAGAAAGCCGTAACTTCTTATGAAATTACGGCTGCAAAGGAATAATAAAAACAAGGCTGTACCCCCCTACGTACCCCCCTACAAATTATCTATACTTATCATATTTTATTGATATTTTGACGTTTATTTCTTCTAACATCTGATTTGCTTTATCTGCCTCTAACCTGTGTCTCTTTGTTAATTCCTCTAAATTAACCAGTCTTTTGCGAATAGATTCACGTGAATATCCGGTAAGATAGGATGCAAGATTTGCAATATGTGTCTTATCTACCTCGTTTTCTTTAACGCCTGCTAATTTTAAAATCTCTTTCAAAACGTCAGTAGTAACTTTCATTGTTCGGAGAGCGTGTTTTTGTTCGTTATCCTCCATATTTTCATATTTTGTATCGTCTGTTTCTGTCTCCGAATCAATCGCTTCAACATCTTTTTTTGTTTTCAAATCAATTATTTCTCTGTTTTGCTTTCTAATTATATCATCCCTTTCTTTTAATTCTTCTTTCAATGCGCTAATTGTCAATTGTTCCAAATCCGTGTCATACAATATATCGTTCCCGATCAGTTTATGTTTGCGTTTAATCTCTGGACTTTCGTCTCTGCAAAATTCTTTTTCCGG
>JAISDH010000370.1 GCA_031264975.1 Bacteroidales bacterium | reverse complement strand
CCACTTTGTTACACACTTCCCAACTTACCTCAAAAATGTATCCGAGTTTTTTTGCTTTATCAGTCATTTCGTTTCGTATTTAAAGATTGCAAAGGTAGCATAAAAAACAATCACTTGTTTCGTGAAGCGCGATTTTTGAGAGGAGGAGAGAAGCCAATCCGCTTACGCAAAAGCGAAAGTTATATTTTGGTCTGATTTTGTACATTGCCCGTTAGGGCATTTATATCAATAGAATGGAAGATAAACAAAACCCTTTATTGCCCGTCAGGGCATTCATCTCTTTGCCATTGATATGGTTCCCCTACGGGGAAAAGGAAAGAGACGGTGTATCTTTTTCTATTGATATGCTTTCCCTGACGGGAAATGAATAAAAATAGACCACGCAAAGGTAGCATAAAAAACAATCACTTGTTTCGTGAAGCGCGATTTTTGAGAGGAGGAAGAGACTATTTTGCCCTGCTTGCGCAAAAGTAGGAATTGGGCGCTCGCCTACTTGTTTTACTATTATTGTTTTACTATTACTGTTTCACTATTTTGCTACTTCCAATAACTTTATTTTCAGAAAGCACCCTGATAACATAAATCCCTTTTGGTAGCTGACTTATATTGATTTCTGATGTTCCATTGATATTTTGATTTAAAACTTCTCTTCCGAGCATATCATAAAGAGTTATTGCGCTAAAATTTTCACATTCGATGAAGAACTTATCTTTAGATGGATTGGGATAAATATTTATCTTCTCAATTTGAGTTACTCCTGATATGTTTGTTTCCCCTATTTGCTTGTATGTTATTGTTAGTAAGCTCCCGGGATGTGGACCAATAGGGTCAAATATATCATGTACAGTTTCAGGTAATCCGTATTCGTTATATGTGTAATTATATGTATTTTGTTCATAGATAGCTTTTGTCATATTATTGTTTGATAAAAAACTTATTTCACAAGGAAAGGCTGTTCCCAACCATGGAATTAATGGAAAGGCAAATAAATAATCAAGTCCAAAGTTAGGTCTTGGATGCCTATCGTATTCATAGTACAATTCACGTACTTCAAACTCTCCTGGAATTGGTTGACCAAACATATCTAATTTAGGATAAATTTCGATATGTTTTGACACATTCCCCAAATTGTCATAAACTATGGTATCCAATTCAAAAGGCATAGTGTTGTCATTGTAAATGCTTACAACACGTCCGTTTTCGTAATGATAATTAAAACGTCCAAGCCTTGAACCGTTCATCCAATATTCTTTTCTGATAAGTTTCTTTTGTAAGTTATAGAAAAAATGAATATCATAGCTAAACATAAAATGTGTGGAGTCATAAGAATGAACTTTTGATACACGGTCGTTTTCATACTCAAATACATCTACATATTTTAAATCACGAACTTGTCCATTCTCAATCATTTTACCCGTACAGACTATTTTCAATAATTTATTATCAGTATCATATATATATTCTGCCGAAGCATAATTTGAGGCGCTTTCATATCGAGAAATTTTATCAACTAAAAAATTATCTCTAATGTTTTGCTGTGCCTTTGCACTGTCCATTATTACTATGCCAAGCATGGCAAGAATTAAAATCAATAATGACCTTGTTGTTTTTGAACTCGTTAAGTTTCTACTATACACCATAATTTCTATATTTTTATATTCTTATATTAAATTTTTACTATTACCTCATTCAACCTCTTCTTTGTTTTATATTAGATATACTATTATCCTGTCTCTATCGCTCCGGGTGACAAATAATTTTTAAAATATGTGCAAAGATACAACTTTATTTTTAATCCATAAGATACTTTTCCGGAAATTTTCAGATTATAATTTTCTACATATTGTGTAACTACTCATACTCTCGCCATGTATAGCATTGTCGCTATCCCCAAATTAAAAGCAAACGCCCATGTTTGCCGGCAAAACAGGGACATATCTAATCTGCGCTCACGTATTTCAGACGA
This sequence comes from Bacteroidales bacterium, assembly GCA_031264975.1. Classification (GTDB taxonomy): domain Bacteria; phylum Bacteroidota; class Bacteroidia; order Bacteroidales; family WCHB1-69; genus JAIROC01. The sequence goes on along the minus strand of JAISDH010000370.1, from coordinate 720 downwards.
CAGTTAATGCCTCATACATTTGTTAATATAAATCAATCCGTCGTATAAGCACTGACGCCAATACGTCCAGGTATGTTCGCCGTCGCGTACCCTGTATTCGTGGTTTACTTTCAAATTGCGCATGACAATATGCAGCGTGGAATTTCCCAGATACAGAAAATCATCATCGCCACAGTCAATATAAAAGTATACGGACTTTTTATTGTCTTCGGATATGTTTGTTACGAGGTTGATAATGCTGTTTTTATACCAATGTTCGCTAAGATTTTCTGCCGTTCCGCCAAACAAATTTTGAAGTCCGTAGGATTCTCCTTCCCTGAACCTCGCTTTCACTTCGTCGTCGGTCAAAACCGCTGCGCTCATGGGTACGCAAACAAGGAACAAGTCGGGATATTTCAAAGCATAGAGCAACGAACCGTAACCGCCCATCGAAAGTCCGCCTATAGCGCGTCCCAATTTATTGCCGCGTGCGCGATACGTTTTTTCTATGTATGGAATAAATTCGGTAATATACATATCTTCGTAACGTTCGGTGTTTGTGTGGTTATTGACATACCACGTTTTTTTCGCGTCGGCAACTACGATAATCATCGGCGTAATTTTGCCTTCGTTTATCAGTTCGTCGGCGATACGGTTCATTTCTCCGTAATGCATCCAACCGGTATGGTCGTCGCTATAGCCGTGCAACAGAAAAAGTACGGGATATTTCCGCGATGAAAC
>JAISDH010000320.1 GCA_031264975.1 Bacteroidales bacterium | reverse complement strand
AAACCTATAGAATGCTTATCGACGAATCTACCCATTTGTACCAAAAACCATGGACAGAAGTCTACCAGTTGCTTTTGAGCGAATTGAAATTGAAAAAATAAACTGTGATTTGTACAGCAAGGTGTAGCGTCTTTCGCTACGTCCAAGTTAAAAGCAAACGTCTCCGCTCGCCCGCAAAACGTAAACTTTGCTTTTAACCCTACATAGTCAAGAGACCAATGTCGGCAAGTTAAGTCGAAAAGTCCATAAAAAAAACAAAACCATTAGCGTCTTGGTATTTCAGACGCCTTACGGCGTCAAATATGGTTCCCCGTGCAAGCCGGAGGAGCAGATCAGGGAGAGAACGTATTGGATTGCTTCGTGCCTCGCAATGACGGCGGAATTGTTAACGTCATTGCGAGCGCAACGAAGCAATCCAGAATACCCGCACGAATCGACTTACAACCTTATGCCCTTTTATGTTTCATTGTCCTGGATTGCTTCGTGCCTCGCAATGACGACAGGGTTGTGTTGTCAGTAGACGAGTAGACGAGTAGACAAGTGAACGAGTGAATAAGTAAGCGTTATTTTCCTTTCGCTCCTTCGCCCCTTCGCTCTTCTTGGCTTACCTGCTTGTTGCTTGCTGCCGAATTTCCTTTCGCCCCTTCGTCCCTTCGCCCTTTCGCCCTTCTTGGCTTACCTGCCTGTTGCTTGCCTGCTTGTTGCTTGCTGCCGAATTTCCTTTCGCCCTTTCGTCCCTTCGCCCTTTCGCCCTTCTTGGCTTACCTGCCTGCTGCCTGTTGCTTGCTGCCGAATTTCCTTTCGCCCTTTCACCCTTCTTGGCTTGCCTGCCTGCTGCCTGTTGCTTGTTGCCGAATTTCCTTCTGTTATTGATACAATTAATTATTTTCTTTATCGTTGATGTATACATGAAAAGAGTGATTTGTATCGGAATTGTGCTTTTGATTTTTGGTTGTTGGAATCTGTTTTCGCAGGGATTATATGATTATGGTTTTGTGAAGGATGTATCAATTGTTGTTTTGCGAGCGGATTCAAGTCCTTTTTTGTACCCTTTTGCTGGGGGAATGAACAGTATGCAGTTTGGGTGGCTGGACTGTGACAGGGACGGAGTAAAAGACCTTGTTGCCTTTGATGTACACGGAGCGAGGGTTTTGCCTTTTCTAAAAAAAGGGAATGGGTATGAATATGCTCCCCGTTACGCTCATTATTTCCCGAAGATGACAGGGTTTATGCAGTTGATTGATTTTGATAAGGACGGAAAAGAAGATATTTTCACCTATCACGAAGCGGGTATCAAGGTTTATCGGAATGTATCAACCACAAGTCTGCAATTTGAATTGTTTACAGAACAGATTTTGTCCGTCTACAATCCCGGACGAAACCCGATTAATCTATTTTGCACCGAAGGGGATTATATTGTGATTCGGGACATGGACGGAGACGGAGATTTGGACATATTGGCGTTTTGGTCGTTGGGAAAGTATGTGGATTATCATAAGAACAAATCCATGGAACAGTACGGAAACCCTGCTCATTTGACCTTTGAGTTGGAAGACCGTTGCTGGGGTTTATTTTCTGAAAGTAACGAATACAACGCCATTACCCTGAACGACGACTGTAAGAAAACGCCCGTGAAAACTCATCGTCATACGGGTTCAACCATGTTATCTTTTGATGAAAATGGAAATGGGTTGCCTGATTTATTGTTGGGAGATATGGACTACCCCAATCTAATTCTCTTAACGAATGGAGGAAGTGTGAATAGCGCCCGCATGGTATCGAAAGACAGTTTGTTTCCTTCTTACGATACGCCGGTTCGATTGTACTCTATGCCTTGTCCTGTGTTGTTGGATATTGATGACGATGGTTTGGAAGATTTGCTTGTATCTCCTTTTGATTTGGCATTGACAAAATCCGAAAATAAGGAAAGCGTTTGGTTGTACAAGAATACGGGGACGCAACAGCATCCGCATTTTGTTTTACAGACCAAGTCTTTTTTGCAGGAGAATATGCTTGATTTTGGTTCGGGGGCATATCCGGTTTTTTATGACATGGACGGAGACGGATTGTTAGACCTGCTCGTTGGAAATTACGGTTATTACGACAGCACGACCACCAATGGATATTCCATTACCTGTTATTATTCGGCGGCGGTAGCTTATTTCAAGAATACGGGGAGTCAATCCAATCCTGTTTTTTCATTGATTACCGAAGATTTGGCTAATCTTAGAAAATGGGGATATACTTCTCTTATTCCTTCGGTTGGAGATTTGAACGGAGACGGAAAGCCCGACATTCTTTTGGGAACGGCAACGAATCATTTAATTTATTTGGAAAATAATTCCGTATCTTCCAACACACTTACTTTTTCATCCCCTGTATTTAACTACAAATCTCTTTCCGTTTCCGATTATGCTGCCGTGCAGATATTTGATTTGGATAAGGACGGACTGCCGGATTTGATTACGGGCAACAGAAACGGCACAATATCCTGTTACAGAAATACGGGAACGATTACCAATCCGACATTTACGCTATTGACAGACAATTTGGGCAAAATAAATGTACGGGACTTTGATTATTCGTATTTTGGTTATGCAACGCCATGTTTTTTTCGTACAAATACGGGTGAAACACGTTTATTTGTTGCTTCCGAAAAAGGGGCTATCGCTTATTATAAGGACATTGACAACAATTTGAATGGAGCATTTTCTCCGGATGTGGACGAATTGTTTTTTATGGCTGACAGCGCTATTTTTCCCATACGCGAAGGCATCAGAACGGCTATCACGGTTGGAGACATTAACAACGACGGTTATCCTGATATGATAGTGGGCAATTATGCCGGTGGCGTTTCTTTTTACAAGGGCGGCAAACCTCCCAAAAGAACGCTTGCCGTAACGGATATGATTCCGGCGACTGCTTCTGTACGGGTTTTCCCCAATCCGGCAATGGAATGGCTGTATTTTAGATGTTCTTCCCCGTCCACTGCTCCTGTAAAATCCGTTTACATCTATGATATCATGGGCAGATGCAGATTGCAAAAGGAGATAAACGGTAAAAAAGAAGGCGCCATAGATGTTTCTTCTTTTGCTACGGGACTGTATATAATTAAATTTGTATTTGATAACGACACGCGTATGATGAGGAAATTTCTCAAAGATTAAAAGATGAACGATAAGAAAAGGATTATTATCTTATTGGGAATATGGCTTCTTCTTTTGGTTACAGCTTTTTTAGCGAGCCGGTTTCATCGAACGGAAAGACTGGAGGTTTGTTCTGATTTTCAAACCATCCAAAAGAGGGGATATATCCGAGCCGGAATATTACAGAACACGACCGATTATTATGTTGAAAACGGTACAATCAAAGGTTTTCATTATGAATTGGTAGAATTATTTGCCAAGCGTTTCGATTTGCACACACAGTATATTGTTTTCGACAGTTATTGGGATAGTTTTTACGCCCTGATGACCGGAAAGGTTGATTTATTGGCAATGGATTTGAATGATAATCTCCGGTTGGAAACGTTTTTTCTGCTCACACAACCGCATTCGTATTCGTCTCATGTATTGGTACAGCATAAAAACAGAATGTTGGTGGATAAAGATTTCAACATTCTCCCCGGCAATGATGAAGAACCCGATAAACCATTTCTGTTAGCGGTTGATGCTTTATCAGGGTTTTATCAAGACGCCTTATACCTGTCCCGCAGACTTAATACCTCTCACATGCAATTATCATTTATGGAAATGCCGGATATGGATGACATGCTGTATTTAGTGAACACAAAAGAAATAGACATGACAATAGCCAGTCATAAAGTGGCGCGGTCAAGTACTGTTTTTTATCGTCATTTGGATTATTCGGTAACCTTAACGGACAAGCAACCGTTGCATTGGGCAGTAAACAAGGCGAATGTTTCCTTACAGTTACCGCTTAATGAATGGTTGGACAGTTTAAGCAAGACGCGTTATTATGCTATTTTGTTTGAAAAATATTATTCTCCCACCTCTAAAAACAAGCAATATCAAGCAATGCTTGCAAACAATGCTATTTCTCTGTACGACGATTTAATAAAGAAATACGCAAAAATACATCATATAGATTGGCGTCTTGTGGCAGCGGTTATTTATCAGGAATCAAGATTCAACTCACGGGCAACAGGGAAAGGCGGTTCTTATGGTTTAATGCAAATCATGCCCGGAACGGCAGTTCGTTTGGGAATGAAAAATCCGCACGCGGTAGAAAGTCAGATATATTATGGGTGCAAGTACCTTGGGAATCTCAAGAAAATATATTCCACAGAGGGAGTACATTCCATTGATTTATATAAATTCGTCTTAGCCGCCTATAACGCCGGTAGTTGCCATATTGATGACGCCCGATTATTGGCGAAGAAAAAAAGATATAATCCCAACAAATGGCAAGACGTAGAACAGATGTTGCTCAAACTCTCAGATAAAAAATACACACGAAACGTCAAACTTAACTGTGGCAATTATAACGG
>JAISDH010000310.1 GCA_031264975.1 Bacteroidales bacterium | reverse complement strand
CCGATTTCGGTCAATAAATTATTTGTCTTTGAAAAATGTTTACAACCAAAAAAACCTCTTGATGCAGATAATGGGGATGGATGAACTGTTTTCAAAATGAAATGTTTAGATGTATCTATTAATTCTGCTTTTGCTTGTGCATAACTTCCCCATAATAAAAATACAATCCCATTATGTTTTTGAGAGATAGTGGAGATAACTTTGTCGGTAAACTGTTCCCAACCTCTTTTTTGATGAGAACCGGCTTCGTGTGCACGTACGGTAAGCGTTGCATTCAACAAAAGAACGCCTTGCCTTGCCCATTTTTCCAGATTTCCGCTCCTGGGAATGGGAATATTTAAATCGTTCTGTAATTCATAAAAGATATTGACGAGCGATTTTGGAAATCTAATACCCTCAGGTACGGAAAAACATAGTCCATGGGCTTGTCCTACATTATGATAAGGATCCTGCCCCAAAAGAACTACTTTTACATTGGGAAAAGGCGTCAATTCAAACGCATTAAAAATTAATTTTCCTGAAGGAAATACTATATTTTCCTTCTTTTCTTCGACTAAAAATGCCTTTAGTTCGTGAAAATAAGGACGATTGAACTCTTCATTTAATTCTTCTTTCCAAGTCGGATGAATAACCGGATTTATTTTTGATTCCATACTGATAACCTGTTTCGTTTTTAATGAGATAAAATAATATATAATCTAATTGAATATTTATTTTCAAATTTCAGGAAACACAAATTATTTTTTTATATTTTTGTATTTCAAAATGCAAAGGTATATTTTTTGTACTAATGACAGTAAGATTCGTGCAAATATTATTTTGCAGGGGGAATAAATTATTTATAAATATAACAGTAAATTATTGGTTATGAATAGAAAAATTTTTGTAGGATTGGTTTTAATACTAACAGTTTTGTTTTTGGTATCTTGTAATACCTACTATCGCTGTCCTGCTTATAGCGAAGTAAAAATGGAAAAAGTAGACGCTGACAACGTATAATTCGTTAAGGTATCATGAAAGATATCTGTAGGGTAAATATGCGAAAATTATTTTGTGGCGCGATTTTGATATTGTCCGCGTTCTCGCTCTATTCTCAGGAAATAGGGGTGGGAGACCCGGAAACATTTGTCGTGAGAAATCGACAGTGGGATATTTATGCCACTTTACATACCAATGGCATAGGGGTAGGTTTTCGTATTGGGAAAGAGCCGAATATTCGGATTCGTAAGGGATTTGACGTTGAATATACATACTATCGACACTTTAAAGAACGCCGTACGCGATTGGATTATTCCAGAGTGATTGTCTATGGCAAATTAAACTATTTCGGACAACTCAGAGGTGGATATGGATTCACTCGCGTGTTGAATGGAAAGCCTTATTGGGGTGGCGTTGAGGTTGGATATTTCTTTTATGGAGGTCTTTCTCTGGGCTTTTCTGTTCCTGTCTATTTGAAAATTTATAATGGAGAGTTAACGGTATCTGAACGGTATAATCCTGACGAGCATAATCAAGGGAATATTTTATACAAAGATTCCTTTTGGAAGGGAGTAAAAAACATTAAAATCCATCCCGGACTTTACGTTAAAACAGGAATGAGTTTTGACTTCTCCAAAAATGACGCGCTGGTTGTGAAATTAGACTTTGGCATTGCGGCGGACGCCTATTATTTACCTGTTGAGAAAATGGCATTGTCTCCGAAACAATATGTTTTGCTTACCGGATTTGTTACCGTTCATTTGGGGAAACGATTGGCTATTTACGACTAACAACTAAATTATGACCGGTCAAAATGTATTGATTTCCCGTATTATCTCTTTTATCTTTGGGGTGGCGCTCTTTGCGTCTTTCTCTTTTTATTCTTCGGGGCAACCTAATCAAACGGCGCCCAAAGGGAAGAAAATTGTATGTACCGCCAATTTACTTACTCACGATGCGGCTGTTAACAGTGAAGTGCAGATATTAATAGGGAACGTGCAAATTGAACATGAAGGCGCTATTTGTTACGCAGACACTGCTTATTTTAATGAAATATATAATACCATTGACGCTTACGGACAAAAGTTGGTGGTTCATATTAACGATTCGGTTTCTTTATACGGAAAACATTTACAATACGATGGAAACACAAAACAGGCGCTCATCAGTCAGGATGTTCGCTTGACGAATGAAACTGTAGTATTATATTCCGATATATTACATTATGACCGTATTACGGATATTGCTTACTACAATACGGGGGGAAGGATTGAAAATGGAGACAATACCTTGACAAGTAAGGAAGCCCGATTTTATACAAAACAGAATGAGGTTTATTTTAAAGACAGCGTTCAGTTGGTAAACCCTGAGTATACTGTAAATTCCGATACGTTGAAATATAATACTTCGACCGAAATAACCTATTTTTTAGGACCTACCGTAATTCAGTCCGACGCCAATATAATATATTGCGAATATGGATGGTATGAAACAAGGACAGATATTTGTGAATTTCAGAAGAATGCCAAAATGTACAACAAATCGCAGTGTTTAATTGCAGATACTATTTGGTATGATAAAGTAAATGATATGGGCATTGCGCGACATGCCGTTTCTATTAGCGACAGTGTTGAAAATATATTATTGACGGGACATTATGCCGAATATCAGGCAAAAAAAGGAAATACATACCTCACCGATAGCGCTGTAGCAATTATTATTGACAAAGAGGACAGTTTGTTTCTTCATGGCGATATTATTGACGTCGCCTTTGATTCAAACCAAGCCGTTACACGTATACAAACCTATTATAATGTGCATTTCTTCCGGTATGATTTACAGGGAAGTTGTGATTCTTTGGTATATGATGCAAAAGATTCTACCGTTACCCTGATTAACAATCCTGTGATGTGGTCGGAAGAAAATCAATTTATGGCAGATACCGTCCGGCTGTTTATCAAGAATGAACAGTTGTCTGAAGTACATTATATCAATAATGCTTCCGTATATTCAGACGTATTTGAACAGCAAAAATTTAATCAGGTTAAAGGAGATTATATGATTGCTTATTTTGCGGATAACCATATCCAAAACGTTTTTGTGGACGGGAGCGCAGAGTGTTTGTACTATATACAGGAAGACAATAAAAGTTTGATAGGCATACAAAAATCTACATCGGCACAAATGCGTGTTTTCTTTGAAGAGAATCAAGTACGCGTAATCCGGTTTTACGAAAATGTCAAAGGAACAGTTTATCCCGAAGACAAACTGGAAGAATTATTTCTGCTTGATTTTATATGGTTGGAAGAATATCGTCCAAAAACAAAAGAAGATATTTTCCTTCCTTTTATTTACAAAGCGCCGGAAAAGGAAACTTTCTAATCCTTCCCTCCAAACAACTCTTTTTCTACAAGTTCACAGATAATATGCGCAATCGTTATATGCGCTTCCTGAATGCGGGGAGTGTCCAAAGAAGGGACATTGAGCAGACAATCGCAGCAATCGTGCATTTTCCCTCCGGTTTGTCCCGTAAACCCAATGATATACATTCCCTTATTTCTGGCAGATTCAATGGCTTTGAGAATATTACCGGAGTTTCCCGACGTAGAAAAGGTAACGAGAATATCTCCCTCGTTGCCGGAAGCGTCTATCATACGGGCATAAACGTGTTCATAACCATAATCATTTGCCACTGCCGTAACAAATGAAGTATTTGCGTGCAAGGCTTCCGCATACAAAGGCGCCCTGTCAAAATAAAACCGACCGGAAAATTCCGCCGCAATATGTTGTGCATCTGCCGCGCTTCCTCCATTTCCACAAAGCAATACCTTTTTCTTGTTTTTATACGCTTTGATAATAGCAATAGCTGCCGTTTCGATTCTCTTCAACAAATCTCCATTTTGAATAATCTGTTCTTTTACACTTATAGACTGTTTGATATTGTGTATAATTTTCTGTTGCATCTCTTGAAATTTTACTTCCGCAAAGGTACATGAAAAAATTAGATTTTATCAGCAAATAAATAAAAATTTACCACTGAAAGAGAATCCGGCAGCAAGCAACAGGCAGCACAGGCAACAAGCAACAGGCA
>JAISDH010000309.1 GCA_031264975.1 Bacteroidales bacterium | reverse complement strand
ATTGATTTATTTAATGGGGAAATTATCAGTTATAACCTATCTGATCATCCTACTCTCCAACAAATAATGAATATGTTGGAAAAAGCCTTTAAGAAAATTCCTGATAATAGTAAGCTGATCTTACACTCTGATCAGGGATGGCAATATCAGCATCAGAATTATTAATATAGACTTAAACAAAAAGGAATTATACAAAGTATGTCTAGAAAAGGAAAGTGTCTGGATAATGCTATTATTGAAAATTTCTTCAGGCATCTAAAGTCAGCATTGCTATAGTTACAAAAATTTGATTCTGTGGAACATTTTAAAGCTGATCTTGAAGAATATATCCGATATTACAATAACGACAGAATCAAAATGTCTTTAAATGCAATGAGCCCGGTGAAATACCGAACTCAGCGCTAATATATTTAAATATTAATACGTCAAACTTTGGGGGGTAAGTTCAATATGGGGCTTGTAATTGTTATTTATTAAATAAATGAAAAATGGAATGATGACGGTAATGCCCAAAACCATAAATGGCTGTTAACCATAAGCCTCAGCGCTCCGAGTTCAACAGCTATGGGATCTTCATCAAGCGTGATAATTAAATCTTCCGCCAAGCCGCGGAGTAATTTTGCATCTTCATTTTTTAAAAAAAGAAACCCAAACAAACAATACCCTGCTTCGTCCAAAATGTCCTGTGATCGGGCAGAGTTTGATAATGATTTGATTTACAGCTGCCGTTTAAATTTTCAGCGACATATGCAAAGCGCTTGCCTTCAATCAATTCATCAAGACGTAACACCTTGCAGCCTATGATTGCTGCCATACTCGCGCCGTAGCCCTAGCCGCAAGCTCTTCGCGTGTCATCAAAAGTTCGCGCCCGGTACAAAACATAACATCAACCCCCAAGCCGACCATTACTATCATTTTTTGCGATTTCATCATTATTCCTTTTTATTATTGTATATTTACAAGCGGTTTATTCACAAATCGGACACAAATATAGAAAATATATTTTCTATAAAAAACAAAATGCAAATAAATTTACAATGATAAAGAAAAGAATTGTAGAAATACTTGAATTAAAGGGAATTTCTAAAGAAAATTTTTATAAAAAAATAGGCATGACTTCTGCCAATTTTAGAGGGAGCGCGAAAAGTAGACCTTTAAATTCTAATGCAATCGAGAAAATATTAGCTGAGATTCCTGATATAAATACCGAATGGTTGTTAACGGGTGAAGGCAAGATGTTGAAAGCAGATCGAGCGGATAATACCGTCGCTTATGGCATAAACGGTAATGAGCTACTCTACAAGCCTCAATCAAAGGCTATCGAGCGTTTTTGGAATGAGCAAGAAGTGCCTTTGTATGAACTCGATGCTGCCGCCGGATTGCAAACCATATTTAGTAACCAACAACAAAACATTATCAGCTTTATAAAAATACCAGACTTGCCGAGGTGCGATGGCGCTATATACATACGCGGCGATAGTATGTACCCGTTGTTAAAAAGTGGCGATATAGTTATTTTTAAAGAGGTTAGAGATTTTAGGTATTTATCATATGGTGAAATGTACCTGATAGATTACCTCCTTGATAACGACGACCATTTAGTTGTAAAATTTATACAGGATAGCGAAATAGAGGGGCATATTAAATTAGTAAGCCATAATACCTATCACAAACCGAAAGATATTCCGGTTAGTTCAATACGTGCAATAGCTATAGTTAAGGCATCGGTGCGGTTAAACACAATGAAATAATATTGATGCACCAATAGTATGCTGTAATTTAACCTATTAAATACATTTAGAATATAGGGGGTAATGTGTTTTATCGGGTGCGTAATTGTAACCTTTATGTAAATTTAAGTAATTATAGTATTGCTTTACGGGAGGTGTTCTCCAAAGTATGCTAACTCAGACAAAGCCGAAATTACTGTAAAAGAAAGCGAGATTAAAAGCTTTTAAATGTTTAAACAAGTTTTTGAAAAGCAGCAAGTTTTACGAAATGCCCACCGGATGCGAAGCCTCAGCCGACAATTATTTCCCTCGATACCGACGGTATATTTCTTTCCTGTACGATGGTTTCCGCCTTTGGATGCGACCGCTATCCCAATCATCACGGGCAATGCGCCCGTAGTTTACGCCTGAATCAGACAATTTTTTCTTCAAGTCTTCGGTCGTTTTCACTCCCATTTGCCCCAGGCAAAAGCCACGATTTCGCCACTGTCCCTACGGCAGGCATAGATGAGCCAAAGCCTGGCACTCTTCTTCCAAACAGTCATAATACTGTCGCCGGGGCTGGATCATATGACGGGAGCATAGCAATACCGACAATAGTTTTTTGATGCTGATGTTCTCAATTTCAGCAGTATCTCTAATGTCTAACCCTCGGACAAGCGGCAATAATAACTTTTGTGCCGGGTAAGAACGACATCCTTTGTACCGTAATGCATGGCCGTCAATAAATTGCCGCCCGCATTTCTTACACAAATAGTTTTGTGTCCCCACGGTTTCTTCCCATTTCTTTTTATCTTTGTACGTTGGCAATCGGGACAATGGAGTGTAATTTTTATTTCCATTTACAAAAACACAAACAATCATCCAAACGAAAATGATTAACCATATATACGCCGCTTGGATTTATGTCAGCGACTTATCGCAATCAATCGACTTTTATCAAAATAAAATAGGGCTGAAAATCAAATTACAATTTAAAAATTGGGTAGAATTTGATTTGGGTGTAACCTCTTTCGCAATATTGAAACGTCCGCCGGAGAAAGGGAAAGTCGTTCCAACGAAGACCCGCATCATGTTTGAGGCGAAAGATATTCGAGAATTTTACGACATGGCTGTCAGCGAGAAAATCAAACTTATTGGGGAAATCAGGAACGAGGAATATGGGGAACTTCTTACGTTTGAAGACCCTGATGGGCATTGGCTGGAGGTTTATCAGGACAAATTGAAAGATAAAGGCTGCTAATTGGCAAATGTAAAATTACAATGTTCAATGAATTGTCATTACACCTACATTTCCACGTTCCAAATGCCACAAGCACGTTCTAATTCCACCAAAGCAGAGGCACAATTATACAGCGTTTCACTGTAATTTACTTGCACATCGTTATAAGTGCGTTGAGCATTGAGAAGTTCGAGAATACTTGTTTCACCACGCTCGTAGCTGTACACTTTCTTTTTGAAAATGGTTTCCGCCTCGTTCAGCAATCCGGTATTGAATTGCTCCACTTGACGGCAAGTGGTTTTGTATTTATTATAAGCTTGCGTTACTTCCGAACCGATTTGCAATTCAATGGCTTCATATTGCGTCTCGCTTTGTTGTGTCGCCAATTGAGCCGCTCGTAATGCCCCTTTGTTTATATTCGAGAATTTCAAAGGAATACTAACACCTGCTGTAATACCTTTGAATGCAGGGGCAGGCGCTATTTCATTCCGTACCTCGGACGAATAACCGCCACCTATACTAAGCCCAAGATCTATTGCCCGATTGGCTTTTGCCAAACGCAGGTTATTTTGCGAAACTTCTTTGGATTTCAATGCAGCCTGCAAGTCGGCACGGTTGTTTTGTGCCGTAGTAATAAGATCCGATAAATTGTATTCCTGTTTTGAGTAAAATAATTCTCCCGCAATTGAATCAGGCAATTCCATGTTTTTACTGCCCTGCAATAATTGTAGTTGAACTAAAACATCCTGCAAATCCCCTTCACTTGCGTAAACATCGTTCAGCATGGTGGCGGCTTCCAGTTTCGATTGCCGCGCGTCGACTTCCATGATGGAACCCGCACGGAAACGCAAACTGTCGGCATGTGCCAGTCCAAGCATTTGTTTGTAGGATGACTTTTGTATTTCGTACAGTTTTTTTTGTTTCAATGCGGTTAAATAAGCAATAGTGGCATTGGCACGTAAATTACGAAAATAGTCTTCCAGTAATGCTCCCATCATTTCTTTTTCACTTTGGGCAACCTGTATCCGTGCTTTACGTTTACTGCCCAATTCCAACGTATAGCTCAACTCCGCATCAACCCCGTAACCCATTTGCCGGTTCCAATTTTGATTATTCGCATAACTAACCGACAATTCGGGATCAGGAAAAACTTTGGCAGCTTTTACATTGGCGTTGGCAATATCCACGTTATACTTTTCAGCCAAATAGCTGATGTTGGAATTTTTGACATTGTTCAAATATTCATTGAACGTCAATACTTGTTTTTCTTGTGCATAACCATTAACGGCTATACACAAAAAAGAAAATAACGGGATTAATTTAAAAATTTTCATCGAAATTATCATTAATAGGTTGTCTTATTTAAATTTCTTTTTTCCAGTATATAGTAAAATGCAGGCAAAACATAGAGTATAAGAATTGTTCCGCACAATAAGCCGTAAACAATTACCGTTGCCAACGGGCGTTGCACGTCGGAGCCGATACCTGTAGATATAGAAGCGGGAAGCAATCCCAAAACCGCTACGGTGGCTGTCATTAATACAGGGCGTAATCGGTGTGATGCTCCCGAAATGACTGCTTCTTTCAATTCTGTACCACGTTTCCGCAATACATTGATATGCGAAATCAATATCACGCCGTTTTGGATAAAAACTCCAAAAAGTGCAATGAATCCTACCGCCGACGATACGTTAAAGGTCATCCCGCGCACTACCAACGCCAACATACCGCCGAAAACCGCAAGCGGCAACATCCCGATAAGCAGACCAGCCTGACGGAATTTTCCGAAAGTAAAGAATAGAAGCAGGAACATAATAGCCAGTGTTATAGGTATAACTACGGCAAGGCGGCCGAAAGCGCGGTGCTGGTTTTCCAACTGTCCGGCCCAGTGAAATTTAAATTTGCTATGGTCGTATTTCACCTGCTCTTCTATCTTTGATTCGGCTTCTTTGACGAACGAACTCAAATCTTTTCCCCGCAGATTCATACGCACGGTAATAAAACGTTGGTTCATCTCGCGGGAAATCATACTTGCACCGGTTGTCGTTTTTATCTGAGCCACAGCAGAAAGGGGTATCATCGTTCCTGAACCTGAAGTAAGCATCAATGCTCCTATTTTTTCGGGAGTATCGCGTGATACATCGTTGTAACGGCAAATCACATCATAAACTTTACTGCCGATAAATACCTGCGAAATAGCCTTGCCGCCGATGGCAACTTCTATCAACTCGGCAACATCGGCGACATTTAGCCCGTATTGGGCGATTTTGTCGCGGTCGGCAACAATTTGAAGTTGTGGCAAGAAAGGTTCTTCCATAATGCCAACATCGCCAGCTCCCTGTACACTCGCCAGAACCGTTACTACCTGTTCGGCTATGCGGCGGCTTTCGGTCAGGTCTTCGCCGTATATTTTTATGGCCAAATCGCTGTGCGCCCCTGCAATCTGGTCTTGAACCATGTCGATAATGGGTTGTGAAAAGCCGACGCTATATCCGGGCATCGTATCGACCATTGCCGCCATATCGGTAATCAAGTCTGACTTTCTATGGCCATCTTTCCATGTGTTGTAAGGCTTTAACCCAATCATCACCTCGATGTGCGAGAACGAAAACGGGCATACGCCTTCATCGTCCCGTCCCGTTTGGGTCATCACATAGGTTACCTCGTCAAAAGTTTTGAGCTTGCTCCTGAGCGTAGTCGCCATTTCGGAGGACTTTTCGAGCGACATACCGGGAGGAAGCTGCACCTGAATCCAAATACTTCCTTCATCCAGGGCAGGTAAAAAATCTTTTCCTACATACGTCGAAAACCCGACAACTGCGAGCAGAATTACTGCAATGAGAGTTATTATTTTTTTTGGTGCAACGATAATTTTGGCAGTCTGCCTTTTGTATATTTCCGTCAAGCATTCGAGCCAACGGTTATGATAAACCTTTTGAGGCTTTTTATATACCGCGAATGCCAAACCAGGAATCAAAATCAATGCCGATGCTAATGCGCCCAACAGTGCAAAACTCAATGTAAATGCCATCGGGGTAAAGAGTTTCTGCTCGACCCTGTCGAACGCAAACAGTGGCAGGTAGGCAATAATGATAATCAGCGTGGCGAAGAAGATGGGTTTTGCAATTTCGGAAACACGTTTTGCTATACTTGTTTCTTCCAACAGATTATCGGGATTATCCTCCCGTTTTTTGAGAATCGTCTCCATCATCACAATCGTGCCGTCCACAATGATACCGAAATCAATTGCTCCCAAAGAGAGCAGATTGGCAGGAATATTGGTCAGCCACATCAAAATAAAGGATATAAGCAACGAAACGGGAATGGTAATGGTAGCAAGCAGCGCCCCTTTCGGGCTTCCGAGGAATATTATCAGGATACCTATAACTAGCAGGATACCGAATGAAAGCGTGTGCGAAATAGTGTTTAGGGTAGCATCGACCAATTCGGTTCTGTCATAAAAGGTGCGAATCTTTATGCCTTTCGGCAGGATATTGTTATTCAAATCATCGACTGCCCCGTTTATTTCTTCGAGTACCCGCGAAGGGTTTTCATAACGCAACAATTGCACCATACCCTGAACTCCGTCTTCGTAGTTTATCTCGTTGTCCAAATAGCCCATAATTCCTTTGCGTTCGAGGTTACCATATTTTAATTCGCCCAAATCCTTTAAATAGACGGGCGCTCCGCCAACGGTTTTCACTACAATATTGCCCAAATCCTGCAAATCGCGCACAAGTCCCACGCCGCGCACCACATAGCTCAAATCTCCGCGGATAATTGTACTACCACCCGCATTGGAGTTGTTGCGTTCTATGGATTCCGTAATTTCGCCGAGCGAGATATTGTATTCAGCCAGTTTGTTGGGGTTTATTTCTACCTGGAATTGTGTTGTAATGCCGCCGAAATTAGATACGTCGGCAATACCATATATCTGCCGTAGGCGGGGAATGATAACCCAATGATTAAGTTCCGTAAGTTCCCGAAGGCTCCTTTCTCCCGTAACAATATAACGGTATATTTCTCCCGTGGGCGAAGTCAGCGGGTCAAGTCCGGGTTTGGCATCAAAAGGCAAATCAATATCATTGATACGTTCCATTACCCGTTGGCGAGCCCAATAGTCATCTATTCCACCTTCAAAAACAAGTGTAATTTTGGATATTCCGAAAAAATTCTTGCTCCGCATAACTTTCAAACCCGGGATACCATTCAGTTCCCGCTCAAGGGGAATGGTTATTTGTTGCTCTATCTCCGCAACGGCAAGTCCAGGCACTTGTGTGGCAATGCCAACCGATACGTCGGCAATATCGGGATAGGCATCTATGGCGAGTTGCTTCCATGCGTAAATTCCGATGCCCGACAGTAATACGAATATCGTCAGCATCAACCAGCGACGATTAACCAGGGTGTTCATCAATTTTTCCATAGATTTATATGTTTAAATATAGACCACCCTTGGTTACCACATTTTCACCCTCGGTTATACCGTTGACAATACGTACGCTGTCCAAGTGGACGGACTCTGTTTCCACTTTGCGCCGGAGATATTTACCTTTTGATATTTCAATCAAAACATAATCATTATCCTGTTCCTGCATAACGGCAGTCGAAGGCAGGATAATCGCTTCTGTCGGGGAACTTAAGAAGTGAACTTCGCAAAACATCCCGAGTTTCAGCTCTCTGTCGGTATTGTTGCATTCAACAATCACTTCGAGCGAGCGGGTTTCTTCGTCCAACATTTCACCTACGTAATGAATCGTGCCCCAAATGACCTTATTGGGATGTGCGTTGGTAAATATTTCCACGCGATCGCCGGGTTTGATTGCTCCAAAATAATTTTCCTTGACAAGTGCAGCGACCCAAACTTGCGATAAATCGGCAACCACAACTAATGGCTCCGAATCCTCCTTTGTATAGCTCCCGATAGTGATATTGCTTTTCACGACTTCGCCCGAAATGGGAGAAACGACCTTCAATGGCTGTCCCATTTGAAGTGAAGCTGCGTCTATATTAAATAGTTGAAGCGTTGCTTTTGCTTGCTCAAACTCTTGTGCGGCGATACGTACTTCGCTTTTAGCTTGTTCCAGATCCTTTTGAGCAGCAACACCATTGGCTGCCAACTCTTTCTGGCGGTTGTAATTTATCTGGGCAAGCTCGTTTGCCGATTGAGTGACAAAGTAAGCTTTTGTCGCTTCGTAAAAATCCGAAGAACCAAGTTCAAAAACGAGCGAACCTGCACCCACCTTTTGCCCTAATTGTACGAACGATTTTACAATTCGTCCCGCGAACGGCGAGGCAATGCCCGTTAATTTACCCGAAACGGGACGAACGGTTCCGACAGTTTTGAACTCCGCCGAAAAATCCTGTAATTTAGTACTTCCGACGACCATATTCTTCAAAACAGGTGAATTTTCGGACACAACTATGGTATCGCCTTTATATCGAATATCTGTATATTCGTTTGCAAGTTTATTTTGTTTGCATGAGGTTAGCATAATGCATACCCCTGCCAATATGAATAGTTTTTTCATTGAAACAATGATTTTGAAATTTTAAAATGTGAAATGCCGTTGGGATAACGGCTCAATAAATTAATTGCTTGAATACTTCAAAGCATACTACCAACAACATAGGACGTAGTGGTTTGTCAACAATACCGGCCTAATTATTTGCGAGTAAGTAAATGTAAATTAAAATACGTGAGGCGGCGCTCGTAAAGAAGCGCAAGTAACATATTTGTATATAATTATACCCTTGAAGAAAGGACGAATAATTGCCTGTAGAAGAAGAAATATTCCCAGACCAACAAAGCATAAATTTACTTGAAGTGACTGGAAAGAAGACAATGTTGAAATCAATGTCAATTCGCTGCTACTATGTGTGCCCGTTTGTGTGTGGGCTTTGCTGTGGACATGCGAATGGACAATCGTAACACCGTTAATAATGTGGCTATGGTAAAAGAAACAGATGTTCGCATAGTAAAATGCGAATATCACAATCAAAATGCGACTGATTATATTTCTATTTCTCTTTGACATTAACAACTGTTGTTATTTTAGTTTGCAAAAATATGGTTTTATTTTGAAATACTCATGCATGGCAGTATTTGTAATTTCGCCATTATCGAAGTGGAAAGGGAAAACAAAGATTGTATGTGGACAAAACTGTTGTAAATAAGCGTACTACTTATATGAGAGCAGATAATAGCTTCGATTTAAGTAAGGAGTTACAAGTTTGAAAGCGCTTTATTCTTTCCCACATTTATCACACATTCCCTTAATCAATACTTCACATTCTTCGGTTTCAAAACCTTGTGGAATGCGATATTCATGTATGGCAATGTCTTCAAGGCAAGTAACAGAATGGCATTGCTTGCAAAAGAAATGTATATGATTTTCGGAATGATCGTGGTTTGAATGGTTCAGCGCATACTTGACGGTAATATTATCCACCGTAATGCGGTGTATGATATTGGTATCCAAAAGCGTTTGCACGGTACGGTAAAACGTGATACGGTCATACAAATCGCCCATTTCCGTCTTAATTTCTCCTTCGGTCAACGAGATACCTGTCTTTTGCAATAGCTTGATAAGCATAATTCGTTGAGCTGTTTTCTTCAACCCCTTATTTTTTAATATATCTACGACATTCATTTTCAATAAAAGATAAACTCCACAAAAATACCAAATTTATCTAAAATGACAAAATTGTCAATTTGATTAAATGCAATAATGTTGCATTATTGAAAATAATCATTATCTTTGCATTCGTTTTGCGTAAGATATGGAAAGAGTAAAAAGACATAAAGTTTGGCTGGTATGGCTGCTGTTAGCCATATTTACATTGCCTTTTGTCGTTAAAGCCATCCATATTCACCACACTGCCGAACATTCGGAACACAGTTGTTCTGATAAATCGCACTCGCGCCATGATTGCGGCAATTGTCCCGTATGCCAATTTATACTATCATCTTTTACCGAAGCAACTGTTGTTGATTACGATTTCAGGGTAATGCATTCCAACTTCGAGCCGATTATTTCTTTTCAAAATAATCCATATCAACAGGTTCTTATTTCCTATGGACTTCGCGCCCCGCCTTTTATATAAGGTAAATACATCTTTTTTGGGCGAATAAATTTTTGATTCGTCCGCCAATCATTTATTCACATTACAATCAATGTCAGTTATGCGTATCGGATTTATTTCGGCTATGCTGGTGTTTGTGTTTGTCCTATCTGCAAATGCACAGGAAGTTGATTCCTTGAAAGCGATAACGTTGGATGAAGTCGTTGTACGTAGTTCGTTCAAAAAAATAAGTAACTTCAATTCTGCGCAACACATCGACGTTGCAGGAAAAACGTTTTTACGCGAAAACTTCACGGGCAACCTGACACAAACATTGAAGCATATTCCAGGCGTTCATTCAATGGACATTGGTTCGAGCTTTTCCAAACCGATGATTCGAGGAATGGGATTCAATCGTATTTCGGTAACAGAAAACGGCATCAAACAGGAGGGGCAACAATGGGGAGCCGACCACGGTCTCGAAATAGATGCTTTCGGCGTGGAGCGCGTCAGCATCCGCAAAGGGCCTGCTTCACTGCTTTACGGAAGCGATGCGATGGGCGGAGCCATTGAGATCACCCAAGTTTCGCCGCCTTCCGAAAACCATTTTTTCGGAGAAGCGGCTTTGTTGGGTAAAAGCGTTAATGGTACATTGGGCGGTTCACTGATGCTCGGAATCCGAAAAAATGTGTGGCATACGAAGTTGCGTTTTTCCGAACAACATTTTGGCGATTACCGCATACCCGCCGATACGGTGGCGTACCTGACGCAGCGCTTACCCATTGAGGAAGGGCGGTTGAAAAATACCGCAGGTTTCGAGCGGGATTTAAACTGGTATTCCGACTACCGTAACGGTGGCTATCACGCCAACTTTGCGGTGAGCGATGCGTACCAAAAGGTGGGGTTCTTTGCCGGAGCGCATGGGATTCCCGATGCCTCGCAGTTGAAAGACAACGGTGACTCGCGGAATATCGAACTACCGTATAGTATAGTCAATCATTTGAAAATAACCTCCCGCCAACAATATACAGGGGATAAATTTCTTGCTTATTGGGATATCGGCTTTCAGAACAACCACCGCGAGGAATGGAGTCGCTTCCATACACATTACGGAACGCAGTTGCCACCCGCGACCGATGCCGACAAAGAACTTGAATTTTCGTTAAACACATTTAGTTCTTCCGTAAAGATGAAAACATTCCGTTTTGAGCATTGGGAACATACCGCCGGATGGGACTTGCAATATCAGCAAAATCGTATTGCGGGTTATTCTTTTCTGTTACCGAAATATAATCGCTTTACATCGGGCTTGCTTTGGCTAAGTGTTTATCGTCCTAATTCTGAATTTTCCGTTAGCGGTGGCATCCGTTACGATTACGGGAAATTGGATATTGCGGCTTACCACGATGCCTATCTGGAAATATATTTACGTGAGCAGGGCTATGACGATGGTATGATCGCCGCTTACCGGTGGCGGAGTTATCCTGTTGATTGCAAGTTTGGTGATTTTTCGGGTTCGTTGGGGTTTGTATGGAATCTGAACGACGTTCATCTGATAAGAATGAATATCGGTCGCAGTTTTCGTCTGCCCGGAGCCAACGAGTTAGCTTCAAACGGTGTACATCACGGCACGTTCCGACACGAGCAAGGAAACGCCTCACTTGATTCCGAGCAGGGCTGGCAGTTGGATGCGTCCTACATCTACGAACACAAAGGTATATACCTGTCGGTTACGCCTTTCGGCAGTTGGTTCAGCAATTACATCTACCTGAAACCAACGGGCGAATGGTCTATATTACCACATGCAGGGCAGATTTACCGCTACACGGGAGCCGTAGCCGTATTTGCAGGAGCGGAAATAGAGTTCGACATTGATTTCTTTCGCTGTTTGAACTACCGTTTTGCGGGCGAATACGTGTACTGCCGTAATTTGGACGAACATATTTCGCTTCCGTTTGCACCGCCTGCATCTATACGCAATACTCTGACGTGGAAACGGAAGTATTTTCAAATTTGGACGGAATGGCAAAGCATCGCACAGCAAAGCAAGGTGTCGAAAAACGAAGACCCGACACCCGGAGCTAACTTGTGGAACATGGGGGCTATGGTAAATATCCCAATGTGCGGAACCGATGTGGAAATCACCCTGTCGGCGCAAAATCTATTGGATATTAGGTATTATAATCACCTAAGTTTTTACAGGAAAGTTGAAATCCCCGAACCGGGACGAAACTTCCAAATATTAATTAAAGTACCATTTAAAAGTAAATTTAAATGAAAGCAAAGTTCAATTTCTACCTTGTTTGCCTGATGGCAATTTCTTTCGTAGTATTTTCATCGTGTGATAAAGACGATGACGGCGATACAATAAAACCCGTAATTAATCTGATAGAACCCGAAGAAGACGCAACTCTGAAAATAGGCGACGACTACGGCGTTCATTTCGATTTGGAACTATCAGACGATGTGATGCTAAAATCGTACAAAGTGGATATTCATCCTAACTTCGACGGGCATGTACATTCAGCAATGCTAAAGTCCGTATCATCGGAAACGGTCGATTTCACATTCAATAAATCATGGGACGTATCGGGACAGAAAAATGCGGATATTCATCACCACGAAATTAAGATTCCCGCCAATGCTACGCCCGGAAATTATCACATGATGATTTATTGTACGGATGCTGCCGGAAATGAAGCGCACCTTGCTCGGAACATTTTTTTAAGTACGGAAGGCGGCGAGGAACACGAGCATTAATCATCTGATAATCTTGGATTTTCGATATGAAATTTTCATGTAAATCGACGCTGCAAGCTGCTACGCCCCGAAAACATAGTTTTGGGGCGTTTTTGTATTCTTACTTTTGCATTTCAATCCATTGTCAAACAACTGAAAATAATCTGGAATAAAATTTACGTCTGCCTGATATTCGGGTTCGTTTTCTTCTTCCTGAATTGGCGGCTTTTGATTTTTTTGTTCCTGCTCATAGCAAATGCCGGATTCTACATTTTTACTATAACTGTCGGCTATATCCTGTTGCTCATGGTGGGTATATGGATGTCGTGTCTGCTGAAAAGTAATCTCATGGGCGACGTTTTTAATACGGACTGCGCCCGTATGGGTATATAGTAAGTATATATTTGACAAGATATTATGTTTATGTTCTTTGAAATAATAACCTATCATCACCCAACTTATCTGAAATAGAGAAACCAAACAGGGAGCATAGCATGGCAAGAAAGCCATAAGTCAACTAACTGCCATATGTGGCTGAATGGCAAGATTCAACAGGCAATGCATAGCTCTAAGCGATACCCTCTTGGGGGAATGGTTCACCTGAATGAATTTTTTGTGGGAGAATATGAAGAAGGGAGGATTGGGCGCAATTCAGGCAGCAAGAAACGATTGGTCGTTGTCGCGCTGGAAATATTGGAAGATGAAAACGGTGTGGGCAGAGCTTATGCAAAAGTGATATCCCATGCATCCGGTAAAGATTTCAAGCCGTTCTTTGATGATTACATTTCGTGTGATGCGCACGTTGTCACAGATGAATGGAAGGGGTATTTGCTCCTAAGAAATGATTATCCTTATTTTGAGCAGAAACCATCCGGCAAGGGGAGCAATTTCCCAGAACTTCACATCCACAGACTGAATATACAAAGGCACTTGCGAGGGATACATCACCATTGTTCAAAAAAGCATCTGCAAAGCTATCTTGATGAATATCATTACAAGTATAACAGGAGGAATCACATGGATACCATCTTTGACAATCTTGTTGTTCGGATGGCAACATTTCGGGCAATAATGTGATTATTAGATTATTGCATAGTGTGCTCTAAACGCCTATACCAATAAAAATATATCTGAGTAGTTACCGGGTGTTATCTAAGTGTTAAATTAATAAAATAATGTTGCATATTAAATATAATGCGTTATTTTTACGTGTCAGGTTAACAAAAGTATTGTTTGTGATATAAATATCTAATTTCGTGTGATTGTTTGCGTGATTCGAATTGCTTAAAATGCTTTTATTTACCGATATGCGTTGGAGGATGTTCATGGTACCGGATGAGAAATATTTTTGATGGCGCCAATTTTGATTTGTGTTCCCTTTACAATGGTGATGGCATTTTACAAAAATGCTTAGAATATCATTTCTATTCAAAAAGAATAGACTTGAAGAATAATATAACGCCTAAGTATGAATAATATATTTCATTATGAATAATATACTTCATAAAGCGCTCTGCACAGTCTTTGTTATAATTTCTTTCTCTTTCTCTGTTTATCCGCAGAAATACGATATTAAGGGAAAAGTAATTCTATCGGATGCCGAGTCGATGGGAAGGGCTAGTGTTCAACTGTTCCATAGAGGATTTGATTACATAGACGGGGTTGTGGTAGATTCTACCGGAGCCTTTAGCTTTATTGGGAAAGCGGAAAATGGACGCGAATATGTTTTGCTTACATCTTTTGTCGGATATCATACTGACACATTGTACATTCAACCTGTAAAACAAAATATAGATGTCGGGAGTATCTTTCTCGGACAAGAAAATATTCTGCTCAATGAAGTACTTGTCAGCGCTCCGAGTGTGGTCAATAACTACGGCATAAAATTGGTTTATCCGACAAACGAACAAAGACAAAAATCAATAGACGGAATCACTTTGCTTTCAAAAATTAACTTGCCAAGACTGAATGTTGATGAAATTTCAAAACATGTCCAATTAAACGGCGGCGGGAAAGTTTTGGTATGCAAGAACGGGAAAATAACTACGTTGTATGAAATATCCGCCTTAAAACCAGAAAACATAATTCGGATAGAGTATCATGATATACCTGAAGCCAAATACAATTACGCGGATGTTGTTTTAGATTATATCGTGCGACAAAATACCAGCGGAGGCAATGTATATCTTTCCCTATGGCAAAGCAAAGGTTTTGGAGAAGACTTCATCGCAACGCGCTTTAATTTTGGGAAGTCTGAATTTTCAATTGATTATGACCTCGCTTACAGGAACTGGAATAAACTGTATCGCTATAATTCCGAATCATTTAATTTTACCGACCGTATATTGGAACGTCATGAGGATGGAAAACCCGATCTTTTCAAGTATGACAATCACTCGTTAAATTTGAAATACAATTATCAAGATAAAGGGAAAATATTGAATATCACTTCGAGTCTTTTATTAAACCGAATGCCTCACCGCGACTGGAAGAGTAAGATATCGTTGTATGAAGATAATAAGGCTACGCTGAGCGATATGCTTGACAAAAGCAATTCAAGGAGTAATATACCTGAAGTATCCGTTTATTATCAACAACCTATAAAAGACAATAGTACCCTTATTGTTAAATCAAAAGGAGTAAAGGCCAATAACAAGTACGCCCGAATGTATTCGGAAAAAAATAATACCGATGGCTACGAGTTGGTCTCCGCCGTAAAAGGCAATCAATCGGTCTTTGATCTTTGGGGAATTTTTGAACATAAATTTCTAAAAAGCGTATTAAGCGTTGGGGCTAATTATTTGTATGACAACGCTGAAAGCAGTTATGATAATTCAATTAATTCATTGCCGGTTCATTACGCTTCAACTTTGAATAATCAACATTTATATCTTTTTTCGCAGTTCGATGTGCGCATAGATGATAAAATTTCTTATCGGTTAGGGATAGGCATAAACAGAACATGGCTAAGCTCTGACAATAAAAAAAACAATACAACAACTTTACAACCTTCAGTCTCCCTCAGGTATTCACCTAATAAGCTTATAGAAATCAGATATTATGGTTCTATATATAACAAACAGCCATCTCTCGCCGATTTGTCGGATTTCGACCAGTCTATTGATTCCATTCAACTCAGCAGAGGAAATCCGGATTTGCAAAGACAAATCAGCTATTATAACGCCATTCAGTTCGACCTTAGCTTGGGCAAATTCGGCTCGTCTCTGTATTTGAATAATACCTACACTTCGCATCCTATTATGGAAAGCGCTTATTTAGAGAATGGAAAAATTATCCGGAAAATGGAAAATCACAAAAATTTTAAAGCCTATAATGCCGAAATTGAATTTAGAGCAAACTTGCTTAATGACTACATACGTGTGAAAGCCTATGCCGGAACAAAGTATTTTGTGAGTAACGGGCTATTTTATAAGCATGATAAAAAGATGTTCTATTATGGGGGCAGAATTTCTGCCAATTATGGTTTTTGGTCGATTTCATGGCAATTCAGGCAGAATACAAATAATACGTTTTGGGGCGAAACGTTTACAAAATTTGAAGATGCTCACATGATTTCTTTATCTTATAGCAGGAAGAATTATCGAATTACTGCAGATGGGTTGAATCTGTTTTCGACAAAACATATCAATGCAAGAGAAAATTACTCCGCAGTCGCACCCTTTAAAAGGTATGAATATTTGGACGAAATCAGAAACCTTATCCGGTTAAATTTCACGCTGAACTTGGATTTTGGGCGGGAATATAACGCTCAAAGGAAAAGAGACTATGATAATCCGATTTCCACAACAATCTTAAAAGGAGAAAAATAATAGAAAAGATACTTTTCTCCTTTATCAAACAACCAGACAATATGGACTGTGGCCCGGCTTGTTTGTGTGTGATATCCAAGCATTACGACAAGTGTTATTCCATAGGCGCCATGAGAAAAATTTCATATATGAACCATAGTGGCGTACCTTTGCCCGGCATTAGCCGAGCAGCGGAAAAGATAGGGTTTCACGCGGTTGTAGGAAGGCTTACCTTTGACAAGTTGGTAGGAAAAGCTTTGCTTCCGCTATGATTAAACCGATAGTGATATGAAGAATATTGCCTCGCAACAAGGGAGCATCCGCTCTAACAATAGACTAGAACAAACTCAATCTCAATCGTAGATTGGCTCCCTCATTTTCACTAAAAGCTCGTTGATTTGATTTTCATTCGGCATATCCGGTAAATCACTTGCGGCATACAACTGTTCTATTTCGGCTATTTTTTCATTGGCCATCTTCACCAGTTCGTCATATAAAAATTCACCATTTTTGATTTTAAGAAGAAAATCTCTGTCTTTCCGAAAAACATGAATTTGTTTCTCGACAGCAATTTCTTCTGCCATGTTCAACAAACGAAATGTGTGCATCATATTTTTTGCATCGTAGTTTTTACCATGCTCCAGCGTATCCTGGAAACGGGTATCATTTCGCTTACTCACCCAATCCCAATATTGAGCGTATTCCTTACAATAGATGGAATATCCGTCTTTGTTGAAGCTCATCATTGCCTTTGGCTCCAGTTTTTCGGGAATCGAACTTAGTTGGATATCATTGGCATTATCTCCGGAACAAATTCCAGATAGCATTCCTTTTGTCTGGCTTTTATGAAAAATAGCGTACATACCCCTTGAATGCGGGATGTTGATTAATCCGCAATCTTCTTGTTGGTAATTATTTCTATTAAGCCAAACTTGTAAAGGAACAGCTGCATACCCCTCAATGATGTAACAAAAGTCCAATATGTTCTTTCGTTTCTCGTCTACCGGATTGACAATATTCTTATTTAGCCCTTTAGCCTTTTTTATTTGTGACTGTGCATAACCCGCAAATGTCTGTAAGCAAAGTTTTGAAAGAAACATCTCAGGCTTAATTAAATCCATAACCGGATGTTTATATAGGACTTTGTCGAAAGGCGTACTCAGCAATTCCAAAATATTGGGATTGTTGCGGGCAAGCAATTCCATAAACCGTTTCAGTTCATAATAAACAATATCATTGGTCAGATTGGCTACCTGCTCAGTGTAACTCAACCCATAAAATTCATTTTTACCGAGTGCAAATACTCCTTTGATATCCGTATCCGATTGCGGAGTATCCAAACCGTATGCTTTGCTGCCACTTATGCATTGTAGTAGCAAAACCTGTTGATTGTTATGTACCTGTTCAAATGTCATGAAATAAAATTCCTGAATAAAATATTTAACGGTTCGATATCTACATTCTCTTTATTGGTCGAAGAAACCTGTTGCTTACAAAATTCCATTTGTTCTTCGATAAATGTACTCAAAACCGGAATAGGTTGAATTGTCGTTTTTTCTGTAGCCTGAGTTTTAATCGTTAATAGTTCATCAATTGCTTTTTGCCGACTTTCATCTTTAATTTGAGTCCTGAGTAAAGCAAATTCCATGGGTGGAAGTTCTTGTTTATCTACAATCCAGCGAGCAGCCAATAATGGATGAAGGCAATAAAAATACTTTTTTATTCTGACTTCATCACCATGCAGTTCAGTCCATGCGTTTTTTGCCATACTCAAATAATGATGCATCCCCTTCCGCAAAGAAAAATATTCGGGCATTAAAGCCTTCAGGGCTATTAGGAAAGAATCATCTTGTTTGTAAATAATCGGAGATTGCAACCATTCATAAAGCGGCGCATTGGAATTATAGAACAAACGAAGTGATTTTCTAAAATCCCAGCCGTTGATATCCAGCGCTTCATTGACGGGAATATCAATGGTATCTTTTTTGTCCTTAATACTCAAATATTGCTCTTTTGATAAACTATAAATAAAACGTACATCATAATCGCTGCCTGTGGAAGGGAAACCCCACGCGCGGCTTCCCGACTCACAGGCATACAATATCCGGACATTATATTTTTCTTCTATCCCGATTAATTTATTTTGTATCTCTTGAACCATAACTCTCCTATTTTTCTGTAAATATATGCATTTACCCTTTAATCACCGCCAACGGACTTAATTCAGTTCTGATTTTCACTAAATCCGACTGAAACGCCATCACTTGGGATATGTCTTTGTAAGCAGAAGAAGCTTCTTCCAAATCCGATTGATTTCTTACGGAATGGATAATTCCCAACTCATCCAATTTGCGTTTTTCTGCTTTCAAATTTAAAGTTTTGATAGCGGCGCTTCTGCTTAATGCGCGTCCGGCGCCATGCGAACAACTCATAAAACTTTCCGGATTTCCTAGACCTTCTACAATGTAGGATTTTGTTCCCTGTGAACCCGGAATGATTCCGATTTCTCCTGCTTTAGCCGAAGTTGCCCCTTTTCGGTGAATTATCACTTTTTCTCCGAAATGTTCTTCGAAAGCTGCATAATTATGGGCAATATTGATAATCGGCTCATATTCCACATGGGTTACAACTGAGGAAATTGCTTCTTGAATCCGCTCCATCATCAGCCGACGGTTGGCAAAGGCAAATCCCGTACAGTATCGCATTTCTTTGTAGTATTTCTGTGCTTCATCCGTTTGAAAAGGCAGGAAAGCCAAATCTGCTTTCGGGTTGACTGAAGAAAACCAGAGTTCATTCATTTTTCTGGCAACTTTGTTATAATGGTCTGCAACCTGTTTTCCCAAGTTACGGCTTCCCGAGTGAATCATAATCCACAAATAGCTATCGTTACAACGTTGTAATTCAATGAAATGGTTCCCGCCTCCCAATGTGCCGAGCTGTTTCAAAGCTCCTAAATATTGGTTTTTGATTACATGAAGTTCGTCAAGATTAAAATCCTGTGGCATCAGGCTTTCGTCCTGACGTTCTTTATGATGTTCAAACCCCAGCGGAACCAATTCGCGGATACCGCTCATGATTTTTTTGATGTCTTTTTTAGAAATGGAATCGGCAATTGTACTCGTTTTTACAGCACACATCCCGCAACCGATATCCACGCCGACAGCATTCGGAATAATCACTCCTTGGGTTGCCAATACTCCACCGATAGGCATTCCATAACCTTGGTGCGTATCCGGCATCAAACAAATTTGTTTGAAAGCAAATGGCAAATTTGCTAAATTCTTCGCTTGTAAAATAGAACCTTCTTCCGGTTCATCCAACCACATTTTGATTGGGATTCTTTCTGTTGAAATTACTTTTTGCATAATCAGCTACAAATTAAATGTTAAAAATGAGAGCAACTGGCATAAAGGAATTCATAACATTGCTGTTATGGCAAGATTTGAACTTGCACACTGAAAAGCTAACCGATGGAGACCTTTATTACGGCATCTCATATCATTAAAAAAACAGAAGTAACAAGCGAAAAGAGAAACGGAGCTTGACGTGCCGGAGTCGAACCGGATAGTCTCGTCGGATTTTACGACCTCGCTATTCCTCCCCAAATTGAGTCGAAGTAACTCTTTTCTACAACATTCTGTTTATAAACTAAAATCAAAGATGAGGGCAATACTCATGAAGAGACTTGGCCGGATTCGAACCGGCGGTGGCCACTTACGAAGTAACCCTTCATTACGGCATCTCATCTATTAAGTTAAATAGAGGTAATAAACGACTCTATTTCGGTATTTTGATTAAACTACGAAAAATTATCGGCAACATTGGTTAGTTGCATCTCCGGCGTTACAGGCGAAGAAATCCTACTCTATGACACTCTATTTATTTTATAGAAAGTGAGGCTAAAAACGACAAGAGACTATTTTTACTGAGCTACATCTTGCGATGGCAGGAATTGAACCTGCGACACGAATCGGAGTTCTGCTCTACCGAAGTAACCCTTATCTACGGCGCTCACTTTACTATTTCAATATTTCAAATAACATCTTCTTTAGTCCCTCCAATGAGATTCGAACTCATATTCCCTCATCAGGCAGTATGGCTGTAAATACGCTTCCCTACTTTCGTATTACCAATTTCGGTGCATCTGTAAACTCTACCCATTAGTCCGCGCAGGTCTAACCGGAATGTCCATACACTCTGCGATAAGTCAATTTTTCCGCAGGCTTTTCCTTTTAAGCTATGGAGGGTTTTATAAAAAACAAGGCGACAGGCCAACAAGAGACTATTAACTGCTCTACCCACTGAGCTACATCTTGCAATGGCCGGAGTCGAACCGGCGATACGAAGGAACTCTTATTTACGGCGCTTGCTTTTGTTTGTTATAATTCTATTGCTCTAATCTCCTTTAAAGCATCGCTTCCATTATCTATGGCTGACAGAATATCGAACACCTTATCAGACCATCCGGCAATCAAATGTACATCATTGTCCGCGATATCCAATGGAACCTGACCATATCCTGCTAAATCAAACAAGTACAACCTGGCATCCGGAGCAATGGTTTTATACTTTTTCCAAACATCTTTCAGTTGGGCATCGCCGCCATTGCTATTCCACAATTGACAGTCGGTGAATATCATGATTTTATCCATCATTTTTTCCGGTCGATTAAATCTTTGATAACCAAATATCCGTTCGTAGAATATCCGACTTCGCCTTCCCGTTTGTAAAAAGCATCGACATTGGATAAAACTCCGCTATCCGGCAGATTGACGATTTTCCACGTATCCCCGAATATTCCGGAAACCACATTTTTACAACGAGATTTCAACAACATGCCAAGCATCAATCCGATATCATAGTTCATCACTTTGCTTTTCGGAGAAATAGCCCGTTGCATAGAACCCGAAACGTCGCAGGCAAGCAATACTTTGGTCGATTCATCGAAACCGTTTATGTTTTGGGCAACAACTTTCACAGCTTCTTCCAACGCATTCATTATTTTGGAAGCATAACCGGAATTGATTTGCGGCAATTCCCTGTATGCAGCCAGAAAACGGAATGGCAACTGTTTGGATTTAAGAGCTTTTTCTTTAGAACTTATCGTTTCACAAACAATATTGATGTGATTTATAGAAACTTCGGCTTCCAATATATTACGCAAATTCCGCAACAGAGCCATATAGCCTACTTTTCCGCGATTAATCAGTTCTTCCCATTTTTTAGTAAAAGCTATTTTCTTAGCTTCTTTCGATTCAAATTTGCTTTGTCCCAAAGCAGACAATTCCGTTTCCCATGTATAAGGAGTTTGCAAGCTATCTTCAACGATTTTGTTGAAAATCAGTTGCTGTTCCTCATCTTTTGCTTTCGGGTGAACCAAAAACAAAGCATCTCTCAGTTTGATTTCTGCATCGCGGTTATATTTGGCGAACTGATATTCATCGAATTTGTTGAATGCATTTTGTAATCCGATTTGTAACTGTTTGGACAAACGGTTCAGCTTTTTGGTACCTTTCCGTTCATTCGCCATTTGGTAATAAGCCAGCAATTCAGTGATTTCATCCGCACGTTGAACGATTCTTGCCGTCATCTGGCTTAACAAGGAATCTCCTATATGAACTTTTGCCAGTTCGACAGCTAATACCAACGGGATGGAACGGAAGTTCATTTGTTCTCTTGCATAGACTGCCAAACGGGCAACAAATTGCGGGTCATTCTCTCCAATCAGCTTACGAAGGGACTCCAAGCGTTCGGAATTCTTTTCGTAAAACTTATCGCTCAAAGAGGAAGTTACCGCAGAGGTATACAAATTCCACTCAGGAGACAATTTGTAAGCAGGCGTATTCTCGTGATTCAAGACCTGATTTTTTCCTTTGCTGATAAGATTGAACTTCATAACTTTTTGTTTTTATCATTTGATATTGCAAAAATATTTTCATAGCTGCGCAATCTTTTTGCGTAATGAAAAATATTTTTTACTTTTGTGGAAAATAAATTGCAATATATTGAATATCGGTTACACGTAAAGGCGTTGATATTTTTGCCAAAGAAGGTACGAATATCTGTTCTTCAACGCCCGGACTAGTCATTGCTTCCAGTGAAGACGGCAGGAGAGGAAATTTTCTGCTTATTTTAGGAACTAGATGGAGAGTGCATTATTTTGTGCATTTAAGAAATATATACGCCAAACCATTTACATGAGCCAATGGAAGTAAACCAATCGGAACCGTCGGAAAAGCTGGGAATGCAGCAACAACTCCGACGCATCTCCATTATGCAATTGCTACTTTGGTATCATATCCCTGGCGCATTGATAGTGATAAACAGGGATGGAAGAAAATGTCCTATTTAAATCCTATTGATTATCTGAAAAAAGAAAAATCAAGATAAAACTTAATCATTATGCCTGCTAACAGAAATGCCCTCATTCGTTATAAAACTATTGATACTTGCTTACGCAACCATTATCGTCAATGGGCCTTGGAAGATTTAATCAACGCCTGTTCCGATGCCCTTTACGAGTTCGAAGGAATCGAAAAAGGCATCAGCAAGCGTACCATTCAGATGGATATTCAGTTGATGCGCAGCGAAAAACTGGGCTACAACGCTCCGATTATTGTCTATAATAATAAGTATTATACTTATGAGGACCCGGATTACAGTATCACCAATACTCCGCTTTCAGAACAGGATTTGAAAGTAATGTCGGAAGCAGTGGAAGTTCTCCGTCAATTCAAGGGATTTGATTATTTCACCGGAATGACCGATATTGTTAGCCGGTTGGAAGATCATGTGACTTCAGCTAAACAACATACTATTCCCGTAATTGACTTTGAGAAGAATGAAAACCTGAAAGGATTGGAGTATCTAGATACGGTTTACCATGCCATTGTCAACAAGCAAACGTTAAGTATCAAGTATCGTTCGTTCAAAGCCCGCTCTGCTGGAACAATCTTGTTTTATCCTTATTTGTTGAAAGAATACCGGAATCGTTGGTTTGTTTTTGGATTGGAGAGGCGAAGCCGTACATTACGCAATCTTGCCCTCGACCGTATTCATGGATTGGAAATTGCAACTGATGAACGATTCATCGAAAATACACTTTTTGACCCTGCCGCTTTTTTCAATGACCTGGTCGGTGTTACAAAAAGTCTTAACTCCAAAGCAGAGAAGGTCCTCTTTTGGGCAGGTAGCGGCGATGCTCCATATATCCTGACCAAACCGATACATCGGAGTCAGCAATTGATAGAACGGAACAATGACGGCAGTATGGTTTTTGAAATTGAGGTGGTAATCAACCAAGAGTTGCAGCGGGAATTTCTGGGATTTGCCAATGGTGTCAAAATATTGGAACCGCAACACTTGGTTGATCTTATGAAGACAAAGCTGAAAAGGGCAAGTGAGAACTACTCAGATTAATGAAATCGGTTGTTTCCTGTCATTCACTCTCACTTTATCAAATCCTTAAACTTCGGGGCATCCTTCAGCTTTGCCAGTTCAGAGGCATTAATATTTGGCATGGGGCTGATTTCATGTACACACAACCATTCCTGCGCACTATCAATAGACAATAGAGACTTGTGTAGGTATAACATAACAACTGGCATATTTTTCCCCATCCCGGTCGCCTTGTATTTTTCTTGCAAAGCCACAAGTTCCACACGAGTGTAGTTTAATACGAAATAGGCCGGGATTCTAATTGTATTACATATTCCGGAGCATGCCCACCCACTTTTGATTGCTAATTTTTCAGTATCAAACTGAAAGTTGTCCATTCAAAAACACCTCTTTTTTTATCCGTTCACCCTAAAAAAGCATGTAACTACTCAGATACCCTAAAAA
>JAISDH010000300.1 GCA_031264975.1 Bacteroidales bacterium | reverse complement strand
TTTGGTAATTTTGCAATAATCATGATGATTGTTGCAGTTATATTTATTTCACTGGCAGCCTTTAAAGAATGTCATTGCAGCAAACAACGACGCAATGAAACTGATAACCGCCAAAACAGCAAATGTTTTAATTTGCCAAATAACACCTCTGATATATTTACGACCTGCGTATGTAATCATTACAGGGTAGGCGACAGGTTTTCCGGCACGAAAAAAGGGGAAATCGTCATCATATACTTTAATAAATCCTTCTTTTTCGAGCGTTATCATAAATTCTTTCAGTTCTCCAAATATTTGTTCTCCGGGTTTATTAATTTCAACAGGGAGTTTGTAGGCGTTATGCTTGTGAAGATAGTACAAAAGACAATCAGGGTCTCTGAAATTTTTCAGTACGCCGGTTTCTGTTTTATTTTTTCTCTTTCTCATGTAAGATATTTTAAATAGATGTGCAAAAGTACTAAAAAAATACAATAAATAGGAGACGGTAAAATGTATCAAACAGTAGACGGCAAAATTGCGATTACGGTAAACGATTGGTTAGAGGCAGGCTTGACAAAGAATATGCTATGGAAAGATTCAAGTAAGAATCTTCTAACTATCTTCCAGCGTGGTATTGGTGAGAACTCATTGATAGACGTAAACTCAATAAAACGTCCGGAGCGATTAAGAGTGATCGAGGGGGCTTTTGGGACAATCAATAAAGTCGACGCCACAACGGGGTATCGTGTTGAATTGGATTCGGAGGCTCTCTCATTTTTTCGCTCGTATCGATACGACGATAATAAATCTTTGCCGGAATCAATCATAGAACAATATCACCACGAAGCGTCTATATTAAATACATTGGAAAAGGTATACCAAAAACAGCAAATAGCAAGAAAAAAATACGGAGCAGGGAAACGAATCAAGATGAATGAATTTTGGAATGATTGCGTTTCGTTTTGTCAAAAATTGCAGGAGGAGTACCGGCATAACTTGCCTGTATCGGTGAGACATTTTGAACGGAAGTACAAAAAATATCAAACATTTGGGTACGAAAGTCTGATACACAAAGGTTATGGAAACAAATATACGGAAAAACTGACGGAAGAAGCAAAAGATTGGCTCATTGCCCGATATGCTTCACAGATAAATAAATGTACCGTATTTCAGTTGTTTGTTGAGTATAACGAAAGGGCGGCTTCAAAGGCGGACTGGAAAGAAATAAAAGACGAAAAAACAATTCGCAATTTCTTATACAAGCCTGAAATAAAAGCGATTTGGTACGGCAGCCGTTACGGAGAATTGAAATCGAAAGAAAAATACACGCGTCAGCATAAGACGCTGTTACCGACCATGCGCGATTCTTTGTGGTATGGAGACGGGACAAAACTCAACTTCTATTATATAGATGAAAACGGCAGTATTGCCACTTGTAATGTGTACGAGGTAATGGACGTATACAGCGAATGTTTGCTGGGCTATCACATCTCAAAAAGCGAAGACTTTGAAGCGCAATACAAGGCATACAAAATGGCAATGATTTTCAGCGGACACAAACCCTACGAAATACGTTTTGACAATCAGGGAGGTCATAAAAAGCTACAGGCAGGAGCCTTTTTCAAAGGATTGTCGCGGCTGGCAATCAATACGCAACCTTACAACGGAAGAAGTAAAACCATTGAAAGCGCATTCGGACGGTTCCAATCACAGTTTTTGCACAAGGAGTGGTTTTTTACGGGAATGAATGTTACGGCAAAAAAGATTGAAAGCAAAACAAATATGGAATTTATCCTTGCCAATAAACATAATCTTAAAACGCTCAATGAAATAACCAAACAATATGAGCAACGCAGAGAGGAATGGAACAATGCTCCCCATCCGGCGACGGGAATAAGTCGTATAAAAATGTACCGGCAAAGCAATAACGAAAAGTCAAAGAAGATAGATATCTATGATATGATAAGCATGTTTGGAGTTATCAATCCCAAAGCGATTACATACCGTTCAAACGGTATTGTAATGGAGGTTAAACGTCAAAAATATCAGTATGAAGTATTGACGATAGAAGGAGTACCGGACTTTGATTTTTTGCGTAAAAACATTGACAAAGAATTTCATATAGGCTATGACATAGAAGATATGTCGACGGTGGTATTATTTGAAAAAGCGGCAAATGGAGACTACCGTCATGTCAGCATAGCACAGAAATACATCACAATACACAGAAACAAGCAGGAACAGGACGAACTTGACAGCGCCTTTATTGCCGCTATGGATAAAAAGAATAAGCAGTTGCGCGAATCCATGCAGGAAGACGCTGAAACAATACTCGAACGGCACGAAATGCACCCCAGCCAGCACGGGTTGAATATGCCCCAGCCAAAGGGGATTAAACGAAAAGAAACGTCAATCGGCAAAGTCCTAAAGAAAGAGAGCGAACTTGTAGAAACAGAAGAAGAATTTAACGCATATAATATATATTAATCATCAGAAAATAAAGTAAATAAAAAATGATCACTCAAATCGAAAAATTAGAAATTCAGGAAAGGTTGCAGGCATATTGCCAGCAAAAGGGAAGCCAAAACAAGGCGGCAAACAGTCTTACAGGCGTGTCATCGGCGACGATTAGCAAGCTGCTGAACGGAGACTGGGAATTAATCAATGAAGTAATGTGGCGGAATATAGCCGCCCAAATAGGAATAAAACAAAAAACATGGTTTATCGTGGAAACAAGGGATTTTAAAATGCTGAACTTCGTATTTAAAGACGCGCA
>JAISDH010000265.1 GCA_031264975.1 Bacteroidales bacterium | reverse complement strand
GGGTTAACCCTTTTACCCAAAAGGGTTATCCTTTTTACTCAAAAGGGTTATCCCTTTTTCGAAAAGGGTTAACCCTTTTTGGAGGATGGTATATTGCTTTCTATATCAGTAGTATTTGTGTGGGAAAATATGCGATATTCTGAACTCAGATTTCAATGGTTGATGCTATTATTTTTCTGCTTATTTTTTCCGATTATTGTGCTTTCCTGTCTGTTCATTCTTTCTTTGAGGCGCTACGAAAACAAGGATTATCCCCAAACGATTGAGTGATGGTTTATGACAAAAGAATTTATAGAGGGGATGTGCGGCTTCTTTGGGAGAGAG
Source organism: Bacteroidales bacterium (assembly GCA_031264975.1). GTDB lineage: Bacteria > Bacteroidota > Bacteroidia > Bacteroidales > WCHB1-69 > JAIROC01. Next base: position 2,676 of record JAISDH010000265.1, on the reverse strand, counting down.
ACAGGAAATATTTGTTTTATAGTTTAAAATATTGTCGGATAGTAATAGTTTTTTTACCCAATATCTGTTTTTGGATAGCTGATTGAAAGAAGAAAATATGAGCGTAAAAGGTTCAAGAACGAACCTTTACTTAAACAGGTAAATCGGATATTCTATTTTCAATTGAAAAAATTAAGACCTTGCACTTCAGGAAAGAGCACCTTTCTATATCTATCTTTCCCTTTTTGGTTACAACACTTCTGCTTGTACATTTATCTCTTTTGTTTGTTTTCGTTTGTTTGTTTTTAGAAAAGATGTACTTTTGCGGAAATAATAAAAGATAATGAAAGTAGGGATTATTACGGGAGCAGACGGAGGAATAGGAAAGTATTTAACAGAGGCATTGGCAAAAAAAGGATATTTCGTTATAATGGCATGTAAAAATAAAAAGAAAGGAGATAATGTTTGCGAACAAATTAAGCAAAAAACAGGATGTTCTTCCATAGAAGTGATACATCTTGATTTATCTTCTTTCGATTCAATCAACCAATTTGTAACAGAGATATATTCAAAATATAATCGAATAGATATAATACTAAATAATGCAGGCGTTTTATGTTGCCGTCCGCAGACAACAAAAGAAAATGTGGAACTTACCATTGGAGTAAATTATCTGGGACATTATCTTTTGACGGAAAAATTATTTTCACTGACGTCTGAAGGGACAAGAATTATTAATACGGTTTCACTTATGTTGCGCTATGGAAAGATAGCACCCGATTTCTTGCTGTTTGACCGTTCTCATTTTAGTAGATTTACCTATTATTCGCATTCCAAACTTGCGCTGTATTACGCTACATTGGAATGGGCGGAAAAATGGAAACAGAAAGGAATTACAGTGAATTGTGTTGACCCGGGAATTGTCAATACAAACATCATTCGTTTGGGGAATAAAGTAGTTGATAAATTATGCGATTGGTTTTTTCGTCCCCTGATTCGTACTCCGCAACAGGGAGCAGACACAATTATCTATTTGGCAACGAACGATGAAGTGAAGAATATAACAGGAAAACTATTCAGAAATAGAAAAATAAAACAAATGTCCTCTTCATTCAACAATCATCCCCAAAGAGAATTGTTGAAACAACAAACAGAAGACTTTATTGCCAGGTATATAAATGTATAAATATTGAATGATGTTGAAATATTTTTCCAATTGCATATCCCTCTTTTATCCTCCTTATTGCAACGGATGTGGAAACGTTCTTGTAGCAGAGGAAAAATATCTTTGTTTCTCTTGTTTAAAGAGTTTACCCAGAACAGATTTTCATACCTGTAAAGACAATCCTTTGGAAATGGTTTTTGCCGGCAGAGTTCCCATTTGTCGGGCAACGGCATTTTGTTTTTTCAGAAAAGGGAATATGGTACAGCATCTTATTCATCAACTGAAATACAACGGGAATCAGGAAATAGGCGTTTATTTGGGACGTCAGTTTGGGTTGGAATTAATACAGTTGGGAGTATTTCAATCTGTTGATATTATTGTTCCCATTCCGCTACACTTCAAAAAGCTGAAACGGCGAGGCTATAATCAAAGCGAAAAGATAGGAAAAGGAATGATAGAAGTAATGCCTAAACCGCTGGATTCCTCTTCTCTAATTCGCGTTACGGACACGTCGACCCAGACAAAAAAGGAAAGGTTCCAACGCTGGGAAAACGTTTTGGATATATTTCAGTTAACAAGAACCGATTTGCTGGCGGGGAAACATATTTTGCTGATAGACGACGTGATTACAACGGGAGCCACCACAGAATCTGCCGCTCAACTCCTGCTTACTCTTCCCGCTGTAAAAGTCAGTATTGCCTGCATAGGGTATGCCGGAAGTTAACGTTGTGAATGCTTAAACAGTATGTCCTGTTTTTTAGGATGCAGCACGCATAATCCTTCATTGTCTAACCTCTATTTGGGTGATTTCTGGTAAATATGTGTTATCTTTGCAGCGTTTTTAATATAAAGTTTATGACCATAAGAGAAAGAAAACAAATAATAGACTTGGTAAACAGAGAAGTTGTTCCTGCGATTGGGTGTACCGAACCGATTGCAGTATCGCTTGCAGCGGCAAAAATGAAGGAGGTTCTCGGTGAAGTACCTGAAAAAATAACGGTCTTGTTAAGCGCCAATGTGCTGAAAAATGCAATGGGAGTTGGGATTCCGGGAACGGGAATGATAGGTCTTCCTATTGCGGTTGCTTTGGGCGTTTTGGCAGGTAAGTCGGAATATCAATTGGAAGTACTCAAAGACATTACAGATGATGATGTGGAAAAAGGAAAGCAATACATTGCCGAAAAAAGAATCAATATCGCCCTTAAACAGGATATTTCCGATAAACTTTATATTGAAGTGATTGGAGAATCTCAAAGAGATACGGCAAAAGTTATTATTGCCGGAGAACATACTCATTTTATATACATGGCAAAGGGAAAACAGGTATTATTAAATGAAACATACGCCTTAGATGATAAAGAAGAAGAAATGGTAGACCTCTCTCTGTCTAAGGTCTATGAATTTGCAATGACCGCTCCTTTAGAAGAAATTCGTTTTATTCTCAAAACTGCCGAACTGAATAAAGCTGCCGCCGAACAATCTTTTCATGAACAATACGGACACCAATTGGGAAGATTATTGAGAGATGAAAA
>JAISDH010000237.1 GCA_031264975.1 Bacteroidales bacterium | reverse complement strand
AATTAAAAATTTTCATGTACCTTTGCATCACAAAAATCACCATTATGTTTTTTATTAAAAAGATTCTATTCCTTGTTTGTATCTCATTTTCTTCTATTGTTTTAACTCATGCTCAAGTGTTCAAAGGCGAAATTATCGGAGGCTTGAATATGACGCAAGTTGACGGAGACCAGGAAATAGGTTATAAAAAAGTGGGAGCACATGCAGGTATAGGCGTTATGTTTCCTTTTAGCTTTAGAAAAAATCAGAGTAATAAACCTTGGGCGGTCAGTATGGAAATTCTGTATAATCAACGAGGTTCACGGGCGCGAAACCTTAATTATAACCCAATCGACACTATCAATAATTACTCGCAGGGTAAATTCAGGTATCTGCTTCGGATGAATTATGTTTCGGTTCCGATTATTTTTCATTTCACCGACAGTGGAAAATGGACTATCGGACTTGGTTTTGCTTACAATAGAATGTTTTCTTCTCAAGAAATCGAATATGGTTTCTCGCAAACATACGATACGGTGAAACGACTAAATCCAAATGACTTCTCTGTAATGGCAGACGTTCGTTTCAGAATATGGCAGCAATTAAAATTTGGGTTCAGATTTGAATATTCTATGTTTTCTCTTCGTTCCCGCCATTTTAACCATACAAACACAACGCCGGACGAAACAAGAAAACAATATAATAACAGCTTGACTTTCTATCTGGTTTATATGTTAAACGAAAAAAGAGAAATAAGAAACAAAAAGAAACCCAAAATTGAGAAACCTTATTACTATTAGTTGAACAGACAAATGAAAATTCTTATTATCAGGTTCAGCAGTATGGGTGATATTGTCTTGACAACGCCTATTGTAAGGTGTATTGCTCAACAAATTCCTCATACGGAAATACATTATTTATCAAAGCCCGATTACAGAAACATTTTGGAAACAAATCCATATATCCAAGCAATACATTCCTTTTCCAAAAACGACCCTGATTTATCGACAGTCTTACGGAATGAAAAGTTTGATTATGTTATTGACTTGCAAAATAACTTCCGTTCCCGCAGGCTTACGCGAAAACTACCCTTTCCCCACGCTACATTTCCTAAACTGAATATACAAAAATGGATGCTGGTTCATTTGAAAATCAATAAACTTCCGAATATACATCTTATAGAAAGATATTTCAAAGCAACCAAAATACTGCCGCTTGTTGTCAGAAATGACGGTAAGGGTTTGGATTTTGTTATTCATCCTGCGGATTATGAAAAACTGAACGCATACAAGGAGATACGACAACCTTTTGTAGCCATTGCATTGGGAAGTCAGCATAAAACAAAACAAATTCCGCCTGACAAATTGGTAGAAATATGTGAAAAAATCAATGCGCCCATTGTTTTGTTGGGGGGAGACGGCGATATGGAGGTGGCAAACTATATTTGTAAACATACGGAAGCGACGATTGTTAATCTATGTGGCAAACTGACCATAAGAGAATCTGCCGCCTGCGTTGAAAAAGCTAAAATACTGCTTACGGGCGATACCGGTTTGATGCATATTGCGGCTGCATTGAATAAACCGCTTGTCAGTGTTTGGGGCAGTACCGTTCCTGCTTTTGGAATGTACCCGTATATGCCGTTGCATTCCGACTGTTTTCATATTGTGGAAAATAATAACTTGCGATGTCGTCCCTGTTCAAAGTTGGGGTATGAAAGATGTCCCAAAAAGCATTTCAAATGTATGAACGATATTGACATTAACCGGATAATACCTTTATTAAATGAATAAATCGAAAGATATTTCCATTGAAGAGTATAACTATCATTTACCGAATGAGAAAATTGCGCTTTTCCCCAGCGAAAACCGCGATGAATCCAAGTTACTTATCTTTAGGGATAATACAATTACCGAAGATATTTTCAAAAACATTCCTTTATACCTGAATCAGGAACATTTGCTTGTTTTTAATAACACAAGAGTAATACAGGCGCGCATGTTGTTTTCCAAATCAAGCGGTTCGACGATAGAATTATTTTGTTTGGAGCCATTGGCGCCGACTACCTTACATTCTTTGATTTTTGAAACGAAAGCGTCTTGCGAATGGGAGTGTTTTGTGGGAAACAATAAACGATATACAATCCCTTTGCGTCTTCATTTTGATTATGGAGAGAAAAAAGGCATACTTCAAGCGGAAAAGTTAGGTAAATGTAATGCAACGTCTTTTAAAATACGTTTTAGTTGGACGCCTGAACATTTATCTTTTGCCGAAGTGTTGGACAGTGTCGGGAAAGTTCCCTTGCCTCCTTATATCAAACGGAAAGTTACTGTTGATGATATTGAACGTTATCAAACAATATATGCCCGGCAAAAAGGTTCTGTTGCTGCGCCAACGGCAGGATTACATTTTACGCCGGAGGTGTTGAATAACCTTTCAGAAAAAAACATTTCTGCCGAATATATTACCTTGCATGTTGGCGCAGGAACGTTTAAACCGATTTCAGAAACTACTATCGAAAATCATATCATGCACTGCGAACAATTGCTTTTTACAAAACAATCTATCAAACAGTTAATATATCATTGTATGAATAAAAAAATAATCGCTGTTGGCACAACCACCGCACGTTCACTGGAAAGTCTGTATTGGATAGGGGTAAAAATAACGGCTCTGAAACAAAACAAAATACCCGCAACCCATTCGCCCCTGCATATTACGCAGTGGGAAGCGTATGAATATCCGGCATTGGAACAGTTATCTGTTGAACAGTCATTAATGGCGGTTTTAAATTTCATGGACGAAAACAATTTGAACATTCTCCATGCTTCCACCGCATTAATGATAACGCCCGATTATCAAACCAAAATGGTAAAAGGCATTATCACTAATTTTCATCAACCCAAAAGTACGTTGTTACTGTTGATTGCCGCCTTTGTCGGAAACAAATGGAAAGAAATATACAATTATGCGCTTACTCATGACTTCCGCTTTCTGAGTTATGGGGACGCTTGCCTGTTCTTATAACCCTAAATGCTGTCATTATGAAAACGAAACGAGTATATATTGGTATCTTTGGACGGAGAAACACGGGAAAGAGTTCATTAATCAATGCCATTGCCAAACAGGATATTGCCATTGTATCTCCACAGGCAGGCACAACTACCGACCCTGTTAAGAAGAGTATTGAGATTTTTGGTATTGGTCCCGTTGTGCTTGTCGATACTGCCGGTTTGGACGACGAGGGCGACCTGGGAATAAAGCGCGTTCAAAAAACACGGGAAGTTTTAAAGAATATTGACGTTGCTATTATCCTGTTCGCTGACAATCTTTGGGGGAAAATGGAGCAGGAAATCGTTCGTCAATTGTTTTCTTTACAAATTCCCTACCTGATTCTGCATAATAAATCCGACAAGACGCCTTTGTCTGATTTTCTGAAAAAAGAATTACATAACAAAGACGTTCCTCTTTTGGAATCCAGCGCGGCAACCGGTACAGGAATAGATGAACTGATTAATAAGTTGGTAGAAATAACTCCTCCCACTGCCTACACGGCAAAAACTTTGATTGGAGATATTATTTCAAAGGGAAGTCTTGTTCTTTTGGTCATGCCGCAGGACGACGAAGCCCCTGAAGGGCGGTTAATCTTACCTCAAGTCCAACTAATCCGCGATATTTTGGACAACAATGCCATTGCTGTTGGCTTGCAACCCGATGAATTGGCGGATTATTTGGATAAACAAACGCCCGATTTGGTGATAACGGACAGTCAAGCTTTTGAGAAAGTTGCCAAAATAGTTGCTCCTGCCATTCCTTTAACGAGTTTCAGTATTGTTTTGGCTCGAACAAAAGGACATTTCGACCATTATCTTACGGATACCGCTCATTTAAACAAACTACAGGATGGCGACACTGTTTTAATGCTCGAATCATGTACGCATCCCGTTTCCTGTGAAGATATCGGTAGAAACAAACTCCCCAATCTCATACTTAGGTTTACGGGAAAACAAATTCGATTTGAATTTATTGCCGGACTTTCTCCTGTCAACAGTCCTGAAAAATATGCCATGGCGATACAGTGCGGCGGGTGTATGGTTACAGATAAACAACTGCATAACCGCATACAGTTATTAATTGACGCTAATATTCCCGTTACAAACTATGGGATGGCTATTGCTTTTTTGACCGGAATTTTCGACCGTGTTACGGCGGTCTTCCGTAAATAAAGAAAAACAGCGGAGCGCAGTTCGAGGACAGAACGTACTGGATTGCTTCGTGCCTCGCAATGACGAACGAGCGAGAAGGACGAATGTGCGAAAGGGCGAATGGACGAAAGGAAAATAATGCTTATTTGTTCACTCGTTCACTTGTCTACTCGTTTACAGACTACACAACCCTGTCGTCATTGCGAGGCACGAAGCAATCCATGACTATGAACCATAAAAGGGTATATAACGATAAAGGTTGTATGTCGATTCGGGAGGGTATTTTGGAGTGCTTCGCTTCGCTCGCAATGACGAATGAGCGAGAAGGGCGAAAGGACGAAAGGAAAATAACGCTTCTTTGTTCACTCGTTCACTTGTCTACTCGTTTTCTGACAACACAACCCTGTCGTCATTGCGAGGCACGAAGCAATCCAGGGCTATGAAACATAAAAAGGCATATAACGATAAAGGTTGTATGTCGCTTCGTACGGGTATTCTGGGTTGCTTCGCTTCGCTCGCAATGACGATGTGAGGGTTTTTTTGGACGCTTTCTACATAATAATGCACAATCCTGGATTGCTTCGCTTCGCTCGCAATGACGATGTGAAGGATTTTTTGGACGCTTTCTACATAATAATTCACAATCCTGGATTGCTTTGCTTCGCTCGCAATGACGGTGTGAGGGTTTTTTTGGACGCTTTCTACATAATAATGCACAATCATGGATTGCTTCGCTTCGCTCGCAATGACGTGCGATTGTATGACGAC
>JAISDH010000182.1 GCA_031264975.1 Bacteroidales bacterium | reverse complement strand
CCTTACATCGGAAATCCGACGGTTATCTTCGGAGGTTTATGGGTATTATCTTTAATGAAAAACCTTCGCTTCGTTTGGCAAACGCCATTGAAAACGGTACAGGTTATAGATGATTCTCCTTCTTTTAATCTGTTACTATAACGGGATTAATGGAAAATTATTGGAACCGACATTATTATTATTATTGTTTGTCCAAATATCTTCGGGCGTGTTATTCGATATTTGTACGGTATTGCCATGATAAATTGCAGGCAGGATAGTTTTGCCTATTGCGCGTTGGATAATAATGTAGGGCAGACCCTTGCGGTCATCCTAAATCTAATTGAAAGGATAACCGCAAGGGTCGCCCCTACGTCTCCTGTTGTTTTTGTAAAAATCCTGCCCATCTTCTAATCCCAAAAATCCTGTTTCAGACAAAAAGGAATGAAAAAAGAAAACGAAATAAAAAAAAGAAGACTGCCCAAATTACTTCGGACAGTCTTACCAAAAAAACCATGAAAAAATATCTTATCCCTCCTGAGTTTTACATCGGAAATCCGATGATTATCTTCGGAGGTTTATAGGGTATTATCCTTATTGAAAACGTTCGCCTCGTTTGGCAAACGCCATTGGAAACGGTATAGGTTATATAAGATTCTCCTTCCTTTAATCCTGCTACTGTAACGGGATTCGCATGAGGATTATCAAAACTTACATTGTTGTTGTTGCTTGTCCAAACGCCTCCGGGAGTTTTATTCGATAATTGTACGGTATTGCCATGACAAACGATAACCGCACCCTTTATATCGGCAACAGAAGGAAAATCATTTACCCTTATGACGTTACTTAAAGAAGAATAACATGTCCCGTCAAAGTACATGACGGCATAATCTCCGCTCTTCTTTGCCTGATAATCTGTTGTCGTGCTTTCTGCAACCTTCATATAGTCCCGATACCATACATACGAACTTGCCCATCCGGTCGACGCCGTCAATAAAACACTGTCCCCAATACATGTGATGGGAGTTGCAGAGATTAACGTTGGCGGAACCGGCGCGTAAGCATTACCGACAACAACATACGCCTCCTTTATATCCTTTCCAATAACCGAGCCATTTAAATTATCCCAAACATAATTACGTAAAACCCCCGACACAAGCGCCTTCGTTGTAATAGCCCATATTGCGTCAGCCCCCGACTGGAGAGAATCAAGTTTCCATTCAATTTTGCGGTTGGCATGGTTATATGTTCCCACGTTTCCGGCAGAAGAAGTGGCGGATAAAAATTCTAATCCATTTCCTAAACTGTCCGTAAGTACGATGTTGTATTTTGTCTTTCCCGTGTTGTTAAAAATCTTGACGACAAAAAGGTCTGTTCCGCCGATGCAGGCAGTGTTTGAGTTGACGGTTTTAAATGTCTCCAAAGTACCGAAAGCTTTTTGGTTGTTTGTCAGATTACAATCGCTGTAGGCGCCCAATGCAGGAAAATTCTTTCCGTCGTCAAGAATGCGCATGTAAAGTTGGTCGGGTATCGAATTTAATTTGATTGACTTCTTTATTGTCGTTTCCCTTCCGGGTAATAAATCAACGCCAAGTCGCGTATTTCCAATGATATTTTTAGAATCAATCGCATCGGCATAATATTGTATCGGCATACGCGCCGACGCTACCGCCCTACCCTGATTTCCAAAAGTAACGCTAAAATGTATGCTATCTCCCGTAATGGAAATGGAACCGTCCACAACATATATATCCGAAGAAAGCTCAATCGGACAACAGGTTGCCTCGTTTAAATAAGGCGACTGCATGGGGATTCCATTGTAATATAAAGTAGAACCGGCAGTACAGGTTTGACGATAATCCAACGTTTGAGGCGGCAGGGTTGTCGGTATGGATAAATCCCCGTTCACCCAAAGAGGACTGTACATTTGTTGATTCCAAACATTGGGCGACGAAGCCCACTTGGAACGCTTTCCCTCAAAGACCATAATACGCCCCTGCGACTTGCCACTGCCAACCAACGAACCCGCCACAATGATATTCACGCTGCCGTCTCCCGTTACGTCCGCAAGAACCGGCGTTTCAATTGCCGTTCCCGACGAATTGGAATAACAGGAAATGGTTTTCAAAACTTGAGGCGTAGGATTCTTTCCATTGACAATATATAATTTTTCTTTATCACGGTAAACCAGTTCGGGAACGCCGTCCAAATCAAAATCAAACGCCGTAATCCCCGCCGTAACTCCTGAAAAATTTGCCGATTGCATTTCCCATTTGGGAGCAATCCTGTTTCCTTTACAGGTATACGCACGCAGATGGCTACTGCCGGAATTGCTTCCGTTGGTGAAAAAACAAATCTCTGCATATTTCTTTCCGCCGTCATTCTTCCCGTCAATGTCCCCAACAAAGGGAACAGACGAACGAACAACAGAAGGAATAACAATAGAATCAATAATAACATTCGACGTTTTGGCAAGCGCAGGCGTCCAAACGATATATTTTCCCGCATCAGTACAAAAAACAAGGTCAACAATACCGTCTCCGTTAATATCTCCGGACACATTCGTACCGTCCTTTCCTGTTTTGTTCGGACATTGGGCGTAAAGTGTAAGATTTTTTCCGTCCCATTTGTAAACCTCGCTGCCTGCAATAATTTCAGGAGAACCGTCCCCGTCTACGTCCGCCGCATAAGATAAACTTACAGGATAAGAAGTGTGTTTCGCAATGGATGCAAAGTTGAATGTTGCCAATATTTCCCCGTTGTGGCTTATCAAGTTGCGACCCGCCACAAATTCAACAACGCCGTCCCCGTCAAAATCAGCAACCACAGGAATAATTCCCTCGCAACCGCTTGCTGAAAACGGTTTCTCCCACAACTTAGTAAATCCAATCGGACGTATGCCGGGCGCAGTGTTTACTTCATACAAATACATCTTCTTTATATTTGTTCCGGCGATAAATATCTCCGCTTTACCGTTCTTTTTTCCGTCTACAATCAAAAAACAGGTTGCCGGTTTGGTCTCAAGAGCATCAGGAAAACTTATTTCTCCAATTTGCTTGCCTGTGTTTCCTTCAAAGACATAAATCTTTTTCAAGTCATCGCTCAACGCCAATATTTCCGCTTTTCCGTCTCCGTCTATGTCTCCTGCAATTGTTGTCGTTCCGGTATGCGCGTTTACAACGGGATTGGAGATATAAGCCGTATCGATATCAAAGGAAAAAGCAGGTTTTGAAGGATGACAATCTTTGTCTCCGGACAGTAAATTGTCGGGAAATTTACTCACGGTAAGATATACGTTAGCTTCGCTGTCGTCAATTCGGTAAGTTAAGGTATCTTTTCCGATATAACCGGTATTTGATTTGTATGAAATTTTATTTCCAACAACAGAAGCCTTCCCATTTTTGGGATGTTTTACGAGCTTCGGTATAATGATACAATAATTAGATTTGTCATCATTAAGGGTAACGTCAAACAATGTTTCTATAGAGGAAACAACGCTAATATGGTCGTCCATCGCAAGGGGAACATTTCTGGTAAGGGTTACGGTAGCAGAAAATTTTCTGCAAATATCTTCTGTTACATAACATTTATATTCTCCCGCCATGGTAGCGGTGTATGTTTTCGCCGTAGCGCCGGAAAGCAGCACGTCATTTCGATACCATTGATAGGCAGGCGTGTATTGCGCGGGATTTTTCGGTACGGCAGTCAGTATAACAGAATCCCTCGTGCCGCAAATCACGGAATCCGGAAAAGCGTTTACCGAATAACTCAGGTAAGGACAGTCAATAGCAGAAAAAGTATTGTTTGAGAGGTCGCAATCAACGTACCCCTTAGCGGGAAACACACCGTAACTGTCCATAATACGCGCCCAAATCAGTTTATTATTAAATTTTCCCGGTAATGTATACGTGAGCGTAACTTTTTCATCGGGGAAAATATCCACTCCAACCACCCGACTACCTATTAATGAAGCCTGTGCCAGCGGAAGTCCTGCCGTTCCGCCGTCATAAAAGGTAACAGGCGTTTGTCCGTTGATAGAAGCGCTACCTCTATTTTTTATCGTAAGGTTAACCTTTAACGAATCTTGATTATTTCCTTTAAAAACATGTACCTCCATGTTTAAAAGATGAGCGTCAGGCAAGCGCACTACCGCTACATAATCCTCCACCTCTTTCACAATGGGACACTGAATCCATGAACCGTTGTAAGGGCAAATAGTTTCTCCATTTTTCTTAAACTTGGTCAGCATGGACAAAGGTCTTGCGTTAATCTTCAAATCTTCTCTTATTTGCGTAGGGTCATACATGCCTTGATTCCATACCGGAGGACATGGCGCCCACTTTTGACCGCTATATTCGTAAACTTCTATCCACCCCCGCGAACGGTCAACGCTATGACTGCCTATATTGGTAACAATAATATCGGCGCTACCGTCCATATTGACGTCTGCAATGGTGGGATATTCAAATGCAGTTCCTGAAAAAACAGGCGTAGAAAAGATAACCGAAGTTCCTTTTGTATCTGTGTCTTCGTGAATGTCGATATAGTCTTTTCCCGTACCATTCGGACCTCCTTTAGCAGGCGATATGATACGCAAAGTATGTTCATCCCGATAACACAAGTCCGCCGTATTATTATTGTCGAAATCGAATAAAGTTATTCCTGTGTTATTCGATTCATCTTTATGTTCCATAGCCCAACTGACTTTCAACTTTTCCGTTGGGTCTGTAGCGGCGTCGTCCCAAGTGAAACCAATGATATGTCCGCTTCTTCCGCCAACGTTTCGGTTAAATCGGCTGCCGTTTGCAGCGCTGTTATTGTCCCAACCAACGTTGCGCCGCAGTTCTTTGTCTGTTGTAGGATGAAACTTAACTCCGGTACGACGTCCCCCATAACTGTCTGCGCAATCAATATACATTTCTCCTGAGAGTATACAGATTTCAGGAAGTTTTTTAGTATAAGCCGAACCATCCCAACCGTCCGCCTTTCCGTTGATGTCGCCGATAAAAGGAATGGAGAAGCTGCCGTGAGTAGTATTAGAGCCAAAAGAGATGCAAGCCTTTACCTTCTTCAAATCATCCAAGTCCCACACATAAAGTATAATTTTATCGTCGTCATGCCCTTCGTTTCCCTGACATGCAACGATGATATCTAATTTTCCGTCGCCGTCCATATCGGCAACACGGGTGAAGCCGTCGTTCAGATAATAGGTAGCGGAAGCGTATGCAGGATGAGGACTACCGGTACCTCTTGTTCCTTCGGTAACAGTTATCTGCTGGGGACCTTCTATGGTGTAATAAGTATTTTTTGTATGGTCTGTCAGACTGTTAAAGTTAAATTTATGGATTCTGTTACCAGTAATAATTTCCTGTTTCCCGTCTCCGTCTATATCCACAATGACAGGCACAGCTAAATGATTGTCCGCATAAGAATCTCTTCCGTAACGCCTTCCTGTCATAGCAGACGCCCTGATTTCATCCCTGTTTTCCGCTGACCCAACCGGATTCTGATAACTCAAATGACGCAATCCAAAAGATGATGTAATGGAACTCTTTACAGGAGTAGAAGCCTCCCCTTGCCATGACATAAGTAAACGTCCTGTTGCTCCATTGTATATTTTATTGTATACGATTACCTCCGGAATTCCGTCTCCGTTGAGGTCGGCAATATAGGGATTCGGATAACCAAAATAAGTTTTATCATTCATTTGACCATCTGTTGCAGGCGCTTTATAACTGACAACATTATTATTATTGTCGCGCCCTTCCCACATCTGAACCAAGGTAAAAATATCTTTTCTATTGGCAACTGCTTTCAATTTAAACGCGATTACTCTTCCGGTTTTTGCATGACACATCACAATTTCGCCTTTTCCGTCATTGTCCAAATCGGCTAAAGCCAATACGGTAGGCGGACGATGAAAAGGACTTCCAATATCCATAAAGCCGTAATCGTTAGAGAAATCATATCGACAAACTCTTTTCCCTGTCTGTCCATTGTAAATGTTTATATATTGATATTGCGTAGCAGCGCCATTTCCGCCGGAACTGCTATTTCCCATGATGACAATTTCCGGTTTTCCGTCTCCGTCGAGGTCGCCCACCAAAGGAGAAGCAAAGGCGTCTATATAATCGTTGTTAGAATTTCTCGGCGTTGTTTGATATTTTAAACGAGCGTTAAAATTGATTGTCGGCATGTCTTCGTAACATGCTACGTTTGCGTCAATCATATTTACCGGATTATTGTAAGCGGAAACAGTAATGAAGACATTCGCCGTATCTTTTGCATTCCCCCAAGAAAGTTCATAAGAAACGGTAAAGGAAGTATTTCTGCAACCCATATCCGGCGTAAAAATAAGATAATCCCCATCAATAGCGAGCTTTCCCAAAGAAGGAGACGCTGTTGTAATCAGTTTCCATCTATAATTATCTCCCGGAATAATATCGTTGTCAATAACGTTTTTGCGAACCACTTGTAATGGTCCTGTCCTTAATGTATCGTCTACAGCCTTCAAAGTAGTTATCGACTGTGCCATTCCCAAAAAGGAAATGGTGTAAAAAGCAAGAAACGCAAGTTTCCTTACCAAGTAACGCCTGTCAGCAAATATCCTGAACTTGATGTAATCATTTTTTTCATATCCATTCATTCTTTTCTATCTTTCTTTTTCAATTAATTTTTCATTTCTTTATTCATAATTCTTTATCTATCAGATGAGGCGTTTTCTTCATTCACAAGAAAAGAACACATCACCAAATTTCAGTACGTCTATTTCATTTAATCTGCTCATAATAAACATTCTTCTGAATTTTTGCTTTGTATTGCACAGTCTGATTTCAAAAGTGAGCAAAGATATATCTTTTTACAGCATACTTTCCCCTCAATCTCCAGCAAAGAAAAAAAGGCAATAATGCCCATTACTTTATAAACGACTTATCATTAGAAATTTAACGTGAAATGAAATAAAAAAATTAAAGAATCAGTCCCCCATTAATCCCCTGTCAATCCCCCTTTCTTCCCCTTCGGCAGAGAAAGGATGCAAGGATGAAAGGGCGAAAGGATGAAAGGGCGAAAGGACGAAAGGAAAAAAGAGGGTACAAGGAACAAGGGACATGGTACAAGGAAAGAGGGAGAAAGAAAGATGGCAACAAGCAATAAGCAACAGGCAGGCAAGCCACGAGTAGC
>JAISDH010000135.1 GCA_031264975.1 Bacteroidales bacterium | reverse complement strand
AAGACGTTATTTTTATTGATATTGGGGACGCCCAAATACAGGTGGGAGCCGCTCGGACACAAGAATATTTTCCCCTGTTGGCTGGAAAAAATGTTGCCTTATGCGTTAATCATACGGCGATGATAAAGGATGTTCATTTACTTGATACCCTTGTGGAAGCGGGGATGAAGATAGTAAAAGTATTTTCTCCCGAACACGGTTTCAGGGGCAACGAAGAAGCGGGAAAAACCGTTCATGACGCGGTCGACAGCAAAACCAAAGTCCCCGTTATTTCCCTTTACGGCAATAATAAAAAACCAACAGGAGAACAACTTAAAGAAATCGACGTCATTGTTTTTGACATACAGGATGTGGGCGCGCGGTTTTATACCTACATCTCAACCTTACATTATATCATGGAAGCGGCTGCGGAAAAGAATATAAAGGTTATTGTGCTGGACAGACCCAATCCAAACGGTTTTTGGGTGGACGGACCTGTTTTAGATACTGCTTTTCGTTCATTTATAGGCATGCATCCCGTTCCGGTAGCGCACGGGTTGACTATCGGAGAATATGCGGGAATGATTAACGGCGAAGGGTGGTTGACAGGAAAGAGAAAATGTGATTTGACCGTCATTCCGATATTTGGGTATGCACACATGTTACGTTATCAACTTTCTATAAATCCGTCTCCCAACCTGTCGTCTATGGCGGCTATTTATCTGTATCCAAGCTTATGCCTTTTTGAGGGAACGGTGATGAGTGTTGGAAGGGGGACGGAGAATCCATTTTGTATTTACGGTCATCCTGATTTTCCAATAGGAAATATTTATTTTACGCCGGAAAATATTCCGGGTATCGCCACCAATCCACCCTGTCTGGGACAAAGATGTCGCGGGTTTGACTTGACCAATCTTTCGCTTATCTTCATGAAAAATAGTAATTTCATTAATGTAGGGTTACTCATAGAAGCATACGCGAATTATCCCGACAAGGCAAAGTTTTTCACTTCTTCCTTTGACAGATTAGCCGGCAATAAATCGTTGCGGCAACAAATCATTGCGGGGAAAACCGCCGATGAAATAAAAGCATCCTGGCAAAAAGATTTGACTAAATTTAAGCAAGTGCGCAAGAAATATTTACTTTATCCTGATTTCGAATAAATGTTGGAACGATTATTAGAGGCAGACCAGGCATTGTTGCTTTTGTTGAATGGATGGCATCGTCCATTTCTTGATATGTTGATGTATTGGATGACCACAATTTGGTTTTGGACGCCGATATTGTTGCTTGTATTGTGGTTTATGTGGAAGTATTACAAAAAGAGAATGGGCTTGGTTCTCGCTTTTTTAGCCTTATCCATTGTCTTTTCCGATCAGCTTTCGGGGTTTATCAAAGACAAGGCAGAACGTTTTCGACCCAGTCATAACACAGAGATAAATCATCAATTACATTTGCACGTTTCCAAAGACGGGGAAGTGTATAAGGGAGGTTCGTATGGTTTTGTTTCCTCTCATGCGGCGAACAGTTTTTCGCTGGCGTTATTGCTTTTTTACTTTTTCAAACCGGTGCATAAAAACATACGTTGGCTTTTTTTCCTGTGGGCGATTCTCTTTTCCTTTACGCGAATATATTTAGGAGTTCACTATCCGGGCGACGTCATTTGCGGCGCTTTGGTGGGACTCGGATGCGGTTCTTTTACCCTTTGGCTGTATTCCCTGGCAAGAAAAAATATTACATCCCAAAAACAAACACAAGACGGAGGATAAAAGGGCGAAAGGAAGAGAGGACGAAAGGAAAAGAGAGGATACAAGGAACACGGGACAAGGAACACGATGTAGGGAACAAGGGGCAAGGAATAAAGGACAAAGTATTGGTTAAAAGATGAAAGGCAGAAGGTGAAAGGGCGAAAGAATTAATCCATGGTTGTTATTCGCATCCTTTCACCTTATTTCTTCTATATTACATTTTGTCTCTTTTTCTTTGTTCCTTCTCCCCTATTCTTTATGCCTTGTTCTTTGTATCTTGTTCCTTGTCCCCTCCTCTTTATGCCTTGTCTCTTGTACCTCGTTTCTTCTCCCCTTCTCTTTATACTTTGTCTCTTGCACCTTGTTTCTTGTATCCTCCTCTTTACACTTTATCCTTTACATATTGTTTCTTGTCTCCTTCTCTTTACACTTTGTCCTTTGCACATTTTTTCTTGTACCCTTATCTTTACACTTTGTCCCTTGCACCCTATTTCTTGTCTTCTTCTATTTACATCTTGTTTCTTGTTCTTTGTTTCTTCTTCCCTACCTTTTACATCTTTCTTCCAACATCTTGTTCTTTGTTCCTTGTTTCTTATACCCAAAGGTTTGTACCTTATTCATAGAAAATGTTTTTGGTGTTTATAAGTATATTAAATGCTTTCTTTCCAAAAATATCTAATGCAGGTAATGCAACATTATTCGAATGAATTGTTACTATACTAAGTCTTCCTAAATTAATAATAGATAGTTTGCGTACTTATAATATATTAAATTTTCTTATTAATATATATAATTAAATTTGATTAAATAATATGTGATTTATTGATTTTACAAAAATAAAATAATCTATTTTTATATTTATAATTATTTTTACAAAAATAAATTTGTTAGTCTTTATATTTCCAAGTAGTTTTGCCAAACTCAACATATTGATTTTTATATTTCTAAATGGTTTTGCTAAAACCAACGAGTTGGTTTTTGTATTTTCAATTGGTTTTGCCAAAATCAATGCGTTGGTTTTCGTTTTTCCAATTGATTTTGTCAAAACCAACACGTTGGTTTTCGTTTTTCCAATTGGTTTTGCCAAAACCAACGCGTTGGTTTTCGTTTTTCCAATTGATTTTACCAAAACCAACGCATTGGTTTTGGTATTTTTAAATAGTTTTATCAAACAGAAAGGAATCATATCTATAAATCTGAAAAGAAAAGTCTGAATTAATTTGTTCTTGTGTCTATATCATTTTATTTTTAGACATATATATGTTTTCAGATATAAAAAAATAAATAGAATTGAAAGAAATAAAATATAAGGAAGAAGGAAAAATAAAGTTTTCTGCATACAAAATATGTATATAATTCTTCCACTCTATAAAAATAGGAAAATATAATCTATTGTTTTCTAATTTTATTCATTTCAAGCCCATACTGTTTGATGATTAAAATATAAATAGATATTCTATAGTTATATTATTTTGCAAATGTATAATTTTTTTTGATAGATATATTTAATCATATTATCCTTTTTGCATAATAGAGGAGTAAACAGGTAAATGAATGAATAAGTTTTAATCTCGCTCATTATTTTATCCTGAAAATGATGATTCGGAGAAAAGAAAATATAAGGCGTCAGGCGTCGGATTTAAGAAGTAAGGCAAAGGAACGAAAGAGAGAAGAGATAAAATGGAAAAGGAAACAATAATTAACCATTCACCACTAATCATTCATCATTCATCGTTAATCATTCATCTACGTTTTATGTAAACAATTTAGCGAGCAGGTGTTCGATTTTGTTTATTCTGATTACTTTGATAAGATTATTGTCGGAAAGTTTGGGATTATTGGAAGGGATGAAGATACGTTTGTATCCTAACTTTTGCGCCTCGCTTACACGTTGTTCAATTCTGCTTACGGGACGAATTTCGCCGGAAAGACTGATTTCTCCTACAAAGCAATCTTTGGTATTGATGGCAATGTCAAGACTGGAAGACAGTAAAGCGGCAATAATGGCGAGGTCTACAGCGGGGTCTTCTGTTCGGATGCCGCCTGCGATATTAAAGAAAACGTCCTTAACGCCAAATTTATGTCCGCACTTCTTTTCCAATACCGCCAGCAACATCCCTAATTTTCGCAAGTCAAAACCGGTGGAAGAACGTTGTGGATTGCCATAGATAGCGGGCGTTACCAGCGCCTGTACTTCAATCAACAGGGGACGCAACCCTTCTATGGTGGCGGCAATAGCAACGCCGGTTGTGTCTTCGTCTCTTTGGGATATCAGTATTTCCGAAGGATTATCCACTTCCCTTAATCCTGATTGCATCATTTCAAAAATACCGATTTCATCAATAGAACCGAATCTGTTTTTAGTCGCCCGAACAAGACGATAACCGTGATTTCTGTCTCCTTCAAACTGTAATACTACGTCCACGATATGTTCTAATACCTTGGGTCCCGCCAACGTCCCATCTTTGGTTATATGTCCGATTAAAAAAACGGGGGTGTTGGTTTGTTTGGCAAAACGCTGTAATTCGGCGGCGGTCTCTCGTATTTGCGAAACGGTTCCGGCTGACGACTCCAAAGAAGAAGTTTGTAACGTCTGTATCGAATCAATAATGACAAGTTGGGGTTTAATCGTATCGATATGAGAGAAGATAGTTTGCGTGTTCACTTCGTTGACAATATAACATAAGTTGTTCTTTTGAGATAGCCGGGAAGCGCGCAGTTTAATTTGCATACTGCTCTCTTCGCCGGAAACATACAATACTTTTGCATTGGATATTGCCAGCGCCGCCTGCAACATTAACGTGGATTTACCAATACCGGGGTCTCCGCCCAACAAAACCAAAGAACCAACAACAATACCACCCCCCAATACTCGATTTAATTCATTTATCCCTGAATCTATGCGCGATATGGGTGCGTCGGAAATTTCGGAGATAAGTTGCGGAACACTTTGAAAAACGCTCAAATCCTGTTTGTTTTTTTGTGTTCCATGTTGTATAATTTCTTCAACAAAGGTATTCCACTCTCCGCAATTATTGCATTTCCCCAACCACGTAGCCGATTGTGTCCCGCAATTTTGACAGTAATATATTGTTTTTGATTTTGCCATTGCTATGTAATTGTTTTATGAATCTGTTTCTTGTCCTCTTTTCATTTACTCTTCGAGCATATCGGGTCTATTTTTTCGAGTTCTTTCCATGGCTTGTTGTAATTTCCATTCCGTAATGGCTTTTTCGTTTCCCGACAACAAGATATCGGGAACCGTATGACCTCTAAAGTCGTATGGACGCGTGTAAACAGGCGCAGACAGGAGTCCATATTGAAACGAATCCGATAAGGCGGAAGTTTCATCGTTTAAAACGCCCGGAATAAGACGGACAATTGCGTCACAGAGTATAGCCGCCGGTAATTCTCCCCCCGACAATACATAATTTCCAATGGATATTTCTTTGGTAATGAATAATTCTCTTACCCTTTCATCGATTCCTTTATAATGTCCGCACAACAATAGAATGGTGTTTTTCATCGATAAAGTATTCGCCATTGTTTGATTAAAGGTATCTCCTTCCGGCGTCAGGAAAATCACTTCGTCATAATCCCGTTCCTGTTTCAGTTTTTCAATACAAGCCGCAATGGGTTCAATTTTCATAACCATCCCCGGTTCTCCGCCGTATGGATAATCATCTACTTTGCGGTGTTTGTCCGTGCTGTAGTCCCGTATGTCGTGCAGATAAACAGAAAAAAGTTGTTTCTCTCTTGCCCGTTTCAAGATAGAATGAGCAAAGATACCTTCATACATTTGGGGGAACAAGGTCAATATATCTATGTGCATTTGTTTTTATTCCTCAAATTTGTAACCCACTCCTTTAATCGTTTTTATGTCGTTAATGCCGATATGCGCTCTCAACCTTCTTACGTGTACGTCGATGGTTCTGTTTCCTACAATAGTTCCGTCGCCCCATATTGCATCATATATTTCATCTCTTCGGAACACTCTGTTTGGCTTGGCGGCTAACAGACACAAGAGTTCAAACTCTTTACGGGGCAATGG
Organism: Bacteroidales bacterium; assembly: GCA_031264975.1. Lineage (GTDB taxonomy): Bacteria > Bacteroidota > Bacteroidia > Bacteroidales > WCHB1-69 > JAIROC01. The sequence continues at coordinate 2,886 of JAISDH010000135.1, read as the reverse complement.
TATCAAATTATCGCCACACAATACCGTATAATTTGCTTTGCTGATAATAATATTTTTGCGTCGTATTTCGTCCGGGTCAATATCCGTTACCAAAAGCGTCCTCCGCAACAAAGACCTGACTTTTGCAACAAAGAAATCGGAGCTTACAGGTTTTACAATATAATCGTCTCCTCCGGCGTCAAGTCCTGTAATTTGGGTCTGGTCGTCGTTTTGGTCGGATAGAAAAGCGATGGTTACCTTTTCAAAAGTGGAATAAGCCCGTAAATACTTACATATTGCTATTCCTCCTATGGTGGGCGTCATTATATCCAACATGATTAGATGAGGAATTAATTTAAATGCCTGTTGGATTGCCGTTTTTCCGTCTGACGTCGCGTATACGTTATAATTTCCCTTTAATAGCGTGTTGCTCATAAATTCAAGCATATTCGGGTCATTATCTACCAGTAATATGCGTATCCTTTTATTATCCTCTGTCGTCATTTTTTTAAATACAATTATGCATGAAAGAATCGTATTACAATATCTTAATAGTGACTCCGGAGGGATTCAAACCCCCAACCCTCTGATCCGAAGTCAGATGCTCTATTCAATTGAGCTACGGAGCCGTCTTTATATTTTGGTTGCAAAAGTACATGAAAAATTTGAATTATACCAACATTTTGATAAAAAAGCGACAGAAAGGGGGAAGGGAAGATGGCAACAAGCAACAAGCAACAGGCAACAAGCAGGCAAGCCATGAAGAAAAAGGGCGAAGGGACGAAGGCACGAAAGGGCGAAGGGAAGATGGCAACAAGCACATGCAACAAGCAACATGCAACAGGCAGGCAAGCCATGAAAATAATGATTGGTGATTAATAGACATGAGGAGAAGTAGAGACGTTTTTACTTGTGCTTTATTCCTTTCGCCCTTTCGTGCCTTCGCCCTTTTTCCTTGTCTCCTGTTCCCTCTCTTTTCCTTTCGTGCCTTTTCCCTCTTTCCTTGTCCCTTGTTCCATGTCCCTTGTTCCCTTCATCCTTTCGCCCTTTCGTGCCTTCGCCCTTTAATTCTGATTCAGACAAAAAAGGGCTACCCTTTTTTTACAGAGCAGCCCAAATCAAAAAAAATTTTCAACCAATAAAAAAACAATAATGAAATTCTTGTAAATCGAGTTTGCGAGTTCGGCGTAAGTTATCATCTTACGCCGAACTTCACTCACTCATTCATCCGTGTATCGTGTTCCCTTATTGTACAATCATCCGTTTAACTAACCGTTGACCTTTATATTCTATGCTATAGAAGTAGATTCCTGCGGCGAAAGCATTTGTGTTTAGTTCAAGGCTTTGTTTGCCGTTGTTTGCTTCTATGGTTTGTGAATATAATAGTTGTCCGCTAACGCTGTGTACATTGAAAACAACCTCTCCTGCTTCCGGTATGCTGTAATCTATACGCGTGCGGTTGTTGGCAGGATTGGGGATGTTTTGGGATAGGGTAAATCCCTCTACATCTTTCCATGTTTCTATGCCTACGCTTTCTGTATAGCGTTTCATTGTTAGGGTGTCATTATCGCGATAATTATCCTGACTGTTTACAAAAACGCTTAGGTAATATACCGAATCATTGGGAACGGTGTAAGAGCGGCTAAAGGTATGACTTACTGTAGCCGACGCCCCTATAGTTTGCATTTCCATAAAGGTTTCTTGCTCTATTCCCTGCGAATTTGTTATACGAACGTTAACAGGTATATCTGTGAAAATATCTCCATCGCTGCGGTTGTTTAGCGTTGCTGTTACTTGAATAGAACTTCCTACAGCGTCCTTTGTCTCTGTTGCAGATGGATTATCTATGCTTATAATGCGCAAATCCTTTATGTCTACACATTCCTGCACCATGTTTGTGCTGTTAACCATAGCAGAATCGCACGACAAATAAACATATGTCCTTACGTCATAGCGTGCATTCCATGGAACAGAATAGGAACTGTTAAACATATAAGTAGCGGTATCTCCTGCAAAGATAGTATTTGTATATGTTTCTTTGAGCAGTGCATAAACGGCGGTGTTGTTTTCTCCCGTGTCTACCTGTAGAATCATGTTTATATTGGACAAATCCATGTTGCCCGTATTGTAAAGGGTTATGGTTGGATTTACTACCAATTCTCCTGTTAGACAATTGGCAGGGCTGGATTCAGGATAAACACTTACCGACAAGGCAGGGTTGATTACAACCGGTATTATAAGCGTATCATTCATTCTGTCTACATCCAATACCGACGAAAAATAAGCCTTCAAAGTATAAGTTCCTTTGGTAAAGTTCACGCCTATTGCAACCGTTATTGTATCGGAAGCAAAACGTCCTAAACTACCGCTATCTAAGAGGTGACTATAGATTTGCCCTGTTTCAAGTATCTCCAAAGTAAGCGTTGTTTGCGTGGTTGTAAAATCCAGCACTGGGTCTGTGAGGTTGCTTAATACTACTTTTACTTCCTTGTTTCCCAAATCACAGGCGGCAAGCGGAGAGGTTAAGACTTCGGTTATTGCTATATCCTGTTTAGCGGTGATAAGAATGCGGTCTATATATTGGGTAACATCGCCACTACGCGATTTCTCCATTGCTTCAAAGACAAGTATTACACACTGATTAACCGCATAGCCGGGTAAGTCCATGCTGTACTGCTGCCAGCCGTATACAGGGTTGTATTTGGTGAGTGAGAACAATGTATTATACGTTGTCCCTCCGTCTATAGTAATGCGCACATCTGTGTAATCTTCGCAAGGGATTGTATCGTGGAAATACCAGAATGACAATGCAGGTTGGACGGTTTGGCTCAAATCTAATTGATAGGTAGATAAAACGGTCATACTTCCCGGACTGCCTTTAAAGGCGAGCATGCCCGTGCCGAACTG
>JAISDH010000059.1 GCA_031264975.1 Bacteroidales bacterium | reverse complement strand
CTGAAAGCTGAAAGAAGAGGTGAAAAAGTTACTTGTATAGGCGGTAGTCCGGTGTAAAACGCGATAAATTCATTTTAGCCTTGACGTTTCGTTCTTGGAACATATCTTTGTGTTCGGATAAAGAAAGGTTTATTGCCTTCAAATTTTTAGATTATTGTAATCGTTTCAAATTTTTATTGCTTGTCAGTGAGCGTATTTGTGTAATCGCCGTATTGTTAAGTTGCACAAGACGTTCCCCTTGTGGAAGTCCCTGTCGAATGAGCAATGCATTAATACTTTCCATATTCGACAGTACAACTAATTGTTCTAAAGTAGCATAATCGCGGATATTTCCTTTGTCATTCGGGTTTTCATCACGCCACTGTTTAGCCGTTTTTCCAAAGAGAGCAACATTCAGCAAGTCGGCTTCGTTGGCATAGACAAATGTTATCTGTTCTTTGCTAACCATTTGGGGGATTATTTCGTCCTTGATAGCATCGGTGTGAATACGGTAATTGATTTTTGAGAGTGTGCGCTGTAAGTTCCATTCAAGGGATTTGTTGCTTTGTTCGTCCTCTTTGAGACGTTGAAACTCTGTTATCAACAGGAATTTAAACTCGGGGCTTAACCAAGTGGCAAACTCAAATGCAATGTCGGAATGGGCAAAAGTGCCTCCGTCATAACGTCCCGGTTTGGAGATAATTCCAATGGCGTTGGTTCGCTCAATCCATTGTTTTGAAGAAAGAACAAAACCGTTGTCACCACTTTCATCTTTAATGTTACGGAATTCCGTAACATTAAAATTGGGGTTGAACATTTGTTCCCAAATGCCCATAAATCTGATGGTGTAGCGGGTACTAAGCCAATGAGAGATAACCAAGCCTGTTGCTTCGGCATTTTTATGTTTAGCCATATCTGTCAACGAAATATAATTTTGTTTCGCTTTTGCAAACAGCGTTATCTCCGTTCCCTGTACGGTTATTTTGTCTTTTTTACTCATATTGCTTTTTATTTATTCTCTTTCTTTTTTGCATTACAAGTATCGAAAGACGAATTGAAGTAGTATATTTTGTTTACACATTTTCGATTACGAACTTAATAATTTTGTCCTTACGTTCTTGTATAAGTTCTCTTGTCCATTTTGTTTCTTTTGATGTCATATTTTGGATTTCTCGCTGTTGTGCCAAATGATTATAAGTATTTCGTTTATCCACAAACGGTTTATTTCCAATAGAACAGTTGTGAGATTTGGAAATCAATAAATAGTTTCCTAAACAGTCAATAAATTGCTCTTTAAATGCTTCTGTATATCTGCTATAACCCGCAGCGACTGGTTTTCCATCTGTTGGTGTTTGTGGAGAGATATGTTCTAATTCGGGATTAATAATTTTGTCAAAACGTGTTGCCGTATAACCATTTTTACCCTGTCCTTCAAGATAATTTTCATATTTCCAAAGTAAGTATTTCGCTGTTGAATGATTTATACTTCCTTGCAGCGAATTTATTAATGCGTCATTATTCCAATAAGCCCACCACCAATTTTCTGGCAAAATTGATTTCATCCCATTATTTTCCGTTCCGCTACATAGTTCCATATTATCCCAATTTATAATTGATTTCGCGCACAAAAATACTAAATATTTGAGAAACACTCCTTAATTACATCTTAAAACCTTTGTTCTTACCCACTTCGGGCTTGATGTTGGGTCTTGTATAGTGGTTTGTCACTTGTTTCATTCGTTGGTATTGTTCTCTGAACCAGTCCACGATATCCATTCCGTTGAGATTCTACCGTAGCTTGTCGGGGTTGTCCGGCTCTTTCTCCATTTTCAGTTTGACATCCTCCTTTTTGTATTTCTTCCCTGCTTTTTGTGGTTTTTCATCGGAACTTCTATCAGCGTTTGGATTTCCTCTTTCGTAAGATACCCTCTGTCCACGCTTTCGGGACTGTTGATATATCCCGCAAAGAGATTGAATGGTAACAGCCCTGTTTCCTTGCTATGGAGATGATATGCTTCAAGACAATCATAGTCGAGAATGTTGACCTCATAACTCAATGTTTTTTCTGGTTACAAAATTAGTTATCATTGAGTTATAAGACAGTATGCAAATTTACGCAATATGCTGAATAAGAACCGTGCAGCAAGGTTTTTTCGATTTACTTCAAGTAACGAGGTAGTAACTCATCTCTTGCCGTGTTCTGCTAAAATAGGGCTTTTCGTGGATAGCCATACAAAGCAAAACAGAGCGTAACGAACGCTCTGTCAGCTAATTCGCTACGCTCTGCTTATTCCTGCTTTTTTGTTGGAAGTTTATTTTAAACGGTTCAAACAAATTGTGAAATTTTCATTTTCAATATGCTCTCTGACCTCCGGCGGCAGATTTTCACTATCGAGGTCTTCGTATTTGCCGGGGTAAATGAATGTGATGAACTGATTATCCGTATAATGGCTCATATTGCTTAACATTTCCGGGTAGGGCGTCCCTGTGTGATACGTTATCGTGTATAATTTCCGGCTGTTCCGGTCGGCGACGTATGCTTTTATCCGGCCCTGGTCGTACAGAGTACCCATGATGTAGCGGCCGGTAATTGCCGTAAAATTCAGCAGACAGCAGTATTTTTCAATTTCCTTCCGGTTCATCTCGATGTCTTTTTTATAGACGTCGGGCATGTTTTTCTTACCGAAGTCAAACCGGTATGTCTTCGTCAGGGTTCCTTCCGGTGAAATCTCGTAAACGTTATTGTCTATGTGCTTGTTATATTGGATACGGCCGTCGACGTCGATAAAAAAACAATCCGACAACCAATTATTTATATCTATATAT
>JAISDH010000013.1 GCA_031264975.1 Bacteroidales bacterium | reverse complement strand
GCCGGCGTCAAATAACAATCGTCGAATAGCAGAATCTGTAACAAGGTCTTCTACTAACGCAATGGGACGCAAATGTAGAAAGACAAGTTTTTTCACATATTCCATTTTTTCGTTCAAGGGCAACTTCATTGCTTTGAATATTTTAGGAACCATCTTAGCCCCAATAAATTCATGTTGGTGAAAAGTCCACCCTTGCCCGTGAATATATTTTTTCGTTTCGGATTTACCTATATCATGTAACAAAGCAGCCCAAATCAACCATAAATTAGCCGTATTCAAAGCAATTTTATCCACCACTTCCATGGTATGAAGAAAATTATCTTTATGAGCGTGTCCATTCACGGTATCTATTCCCTTTAGCTTTACCAACGCAGGAAGTATACGTTCAAGCGCGCCAATTTTATCCAATAATAAAAAACCGACAGAAGGTTTTCGTGAAAGCAGGATTTTGTGTAACTCTTCAATGATTCGTTCTTTGGAAACAATATCAAGGCGTTGAATTTGCGAGTGCATTCCCTGCAAGGTTAAAGGCTCAATGATAAAATTCAACTGCGAAGCAAAGCGAACAGCCCGCATGATACGCAAAGGGTCGTCCGAAAAAGTAATTTCCGGTTCGAGGGGAGTTTTTATTATTTTGTTTTGCAAGTCGTCCAATCCATTAAAAGGGTCTATCAATTCACCATAATTCCTTTTATTGAGAGAAATAGCCATTGCATTAATGGTAAAGTCTCTTCTATTTTGGTCGTCCTGTAAATTTCCTTTTTCCACTTTGGGATTACGGGAAGATTGAATGTATGATTCCTTTCTGGAACCGACAAATTCAATATTTATCCCTTGATAGCGAAACATAGCCGTTCCGTAGTTTTTGAAAAAGCTAATATGTTTTTCTTCAATATCAAGGCTTTTTGCTACAATTTGGGCTAATTCGATTCCGTTTCCCAATGTAACAATATCAATATCTTTTGTATCTCTATGCAAAAATAAATCTCGTACATATCCGCCAACAACATAAGCGTCAACTTCTAATTCGGAAGTTATTTTTAGTATACAATCAAATACAGGATGAGAAAGTTTATCTGAAAGATTTAGCATTTACTTCTTTACTCTGAACGTTAATAATATTTTTTGACATGAATCATTCATAGGCGCCGATACTTGGAGGGTCATTTCGGGGGGCTCCGGTAATATCTTCGGAGACTTGTGCCGTCTTTTTTCCTTTGCCTTTACAAGGAGAATTGTTTTGCAAACTAAAATCATATTCGGTAACATTACCAAGCAATGGATTCTGATTTAATAATACATCGGAAGATGCAGTTACTTTCTCTAAAATATCCTTATCCGTTTTTATCAGACAATTATCTACATATAATTCAAATTTCGTAGCCGAGACACTATAAAAGTTAAATTCATTTGAAGACGTTCCATATACAATGTTATTGATAAAACGACATTCAAAATCAGCGGCAATTGCGGGAGAAATAACAGAAGGATAATATACATTGGAGAAGTAAGCGGCAGGCGTAGTACGACTTGAGTATGAATATTGATTGTAAATGGTATTATTGATAAAGTTGTAAATTCCTCCCTGTACCAAAGAAAGACAATAATTTCCACAGTTAGAGATAACATTATTAAATGCGTCTACTCGATAACTGCGCCCAAAAAAACCGTATGCTTGGGAACATTTTATCGTCGTATTGGTCAATATAAGTTTATTTCCCATGTCCCTTTCCAATATTTCTGCCTGTATTCCGATAAAAGCATTTTTAATCACAGCATAATTGATAATATTATCATTCCTTCCCTCACAGAGCCATATCCTGTCCCATTGGGCAAAATCAAATTCATTTGCAGCGCTCCTTCCGTCTCCCTGAAAAACGACAGGCTCATCTTTTGTTCCGTCTACATGAATACATCCGCCGGGATATACCCACAATCCGGCTCCTTTATGCAAATATATTTGCGTGCCGGACTCTATTTTTAGTTTTGCAACCGAATCTATTACAGCATATCCGTAAATCACGTATGGTTTGTCGTTTGTCCATGTTATGTTGGTTCCTTCGTCCGCAACGACTTTATAATTCATAATAATATTGCCGTCGCTCCCTCTCAAAACTCTATCAGGTACAATAAAATGTGCATCTTCTCCACATGCAACCAATTCTACGTTTTGGTGGTTTCCATTGGTAAAAAAAGCCAACGTATCCGCAATAACGACAGGAATATTACTGCCATTAGGATGAAGATTTACCTTTATAAAAATAAAGATACTGTCTTTTCCATGAATTTCTACATCTTTAAAATATGTACCGGCAACCCCGTCCACATTGACGCTGAAATTGGAAATACTGCCGCCTGTTAAAATGATATCTGTTTTTACCGTATTCTTATGGGGGTTCGATACTTTTAGTATCTTTGTAACCGAACCAATAGTAGTAAAAATAGTATCAAACGCAATTATCTCTTCTGAAAAGTACAATTTGGCGTCACTGTTTGTATATATTCTATTTTTCTGACAGGATATAAATGCAATACTTGCCCCTATTGCAAGGAATAAAATAAATCGGAAAGTATAACGTATCTTTTGCATGTTCCTTTAACGGAAAAAAATAATTGATATTATAAACCATTGGTCGTATTTTTGATAGAGAGATAATAACGTATTTTAGATTTTTGAACAGAAATGAATTGTATATGAGTAAAATTGAACTAATCCGGATAACTAATCCGAACAATAAAACGGGAAAAGAAGCGCTACAAATTTATGAAGAAGCTTTTCCTGTCGAAGAAAAACGCCCCATAGAAAAGCACATAAAGTTGATGCAGGAAAATTCTCTTTTCCGATTTTATGCAGCAATGAAAGGACAAAAAGTGATTGGTATGCTTGTCGTATGGGAATTGAGCGATTTTATTTACATAGATTATCTTGCCACTTCGCCTAATCACCGGAATAAAGGTTATGGAAAAATGATAATGGAACAGTTACAGCAGTCCAGCGCCGGTCTTATGGTCTTGGAAGTGGAAATGCCCGACTGCGATTTAGCAAAACGCAGAATAGAATTTTATACGCGATTAGGATTTAATCTACTTGATTTTCCGTATTTCATGCCGAAATACAATAATCCAAACGAACCCTACCCAATGCTTTTAATGTCTTTTCCAAACAAAATAGACAACGACATGTGTAAACATGTGATGACCCAAATCCATTTAAATGCCTACAACGCAAAGGTGTAGGAACAAGGAAAAAGATATAAAAGATAAGGAAAAAGGGAAAAAGAGATAAGGAAGAAAGAATAAGGAAATACAGGGAACAAGGGACAAGGAAAAAAGATGAAAGGGAGAAAGAAAACAAACATTAATCATTATTTTCGTGGCTTGTTTCCTGTTCTCCCAAAAGACATTAGACGCGAAGCATCGCGTCTCTATTCGTGGCTTGTCCGTTTGTTGCCTGTTCTCTCAAAAGACATTAGACGCGAAGCATCGCGTCTCTATTCATGGCTTGCCTGCCTGTTGCCTGTTCTCCCAAAAGACATTAGACGCGAAGCATCGCGTCTCTACTCGTGGCTTGCCTGCTTGTTGCCTGTTGCTTGCTGCCTGTATTTTCCCTTTGCTCTGTTCCTTTAAAATTTCAGTCTCTTTCTTTTATCAATGCAATCAATTCATTCAAGGACAAACGGGCAGATTGGTCGCTTCCTTCGAGTAGGGATTCTGCCAAATTGCGCTTGGTATTGTGCAGGTGAATGATTTTTTCTTCTATTGTATTTTCTGCAACCAAACGGTATATCGTCACCGGACGGGTTTGTCCGATGCGGTGCGCGCGGTCGGAGGCTTGGTCTTCGATGGCGGGATTCCACCACGGGTCTAAGTGTATAACATAATCGGCGGCGGTAAGGTTCAATCCCAATCCTCCCGCCTTGAGACTGATAAGGAAGAAGTCGCCTTCGCCGCTTTGGAATTTACGGACGCTTTTCTCGCGTTCGGCTATCGGCGATGAGCCATCCAGATATTGATACGTGATTCCTTGTTCGTCCAGCGCTTTCTTGACAATGGAAAGATGCGTGACAAATTGACTGAAAACAAGCGCTCGGTGTTTATTTTCCTTCAATTCGTTCGCAATTTCGAGGAAAGAGGATAGTTTGGAGGAGGGAATCTGAATATCTTTGTCTATCAGCAAAGGATTGCAGCTCGCCTGACGGAGTTTGGTGATTTCTGCCAATACCTGTATTTGTTTTGCGCCCGGAGGCGTATTGTCTTTGACTGTCAGGTTTTCTATCGCTTGACGGCGTAAGGCTTCGTAGAATGCCATTTCTTCGTTTGAAAGCTGTATCTTCTTTACGATTTCGGTTTTCGGCGGCAATTCGTCCAAAACCGCCGACTTGGTACG
>JAISDH010000001.1 GCA_031264975.1 Bacteroidales bacterium | reverse complement strand
CAAAGCTTTTAACATACTGTCTTGATAACCTGTTTGTCCCTCCTCTTGATTGTTAAAGAGTGAGTATGAATCTTTTGTTATGGTATCGCTTATTACGTCTAAGAGTATTTGGGATGTTTGTATGTTTTGTTTGTTGTTTTTTGTTACATGTAAGGGGATGGAGGCAAAACTTTGTGCAAATAGCAAAAGAGAACAAGTTATAAAATGCATTATAAGTTTCATGTACTTTAATATCCGTCCCGCTCTATATCGGCTAAATCAGAATGCAAAATTATTGATTTATCTATTTTTTCTGTCAAATGCTTTTTGTGACAAAATAAATACTGTATTTCTTCGCTTTCAATATTTATTTGTACTGATAATACGACAGCTTCCTTTAACGAAAATGGTTTACCGCAAAAACAACATATCACATTCTCATTTTTATTTTTCAAGTTTCCAACCATAGTTTTTAGCTATCCTGTCAATAGATTTTTGCGACCAATCTTTCATAGTTGTTATAATTTGCATTCTACCTTGTGCAATATATTCAATTTTTGCAATGTTTCGTCAGCCTTTTTTCTTAAAGTATCCTCGTCTATATAAAATTCTGGATACTTTGAAAGGAGACAATTATCAGATATGCACATATCGGTATCTCTAAAAAGCTCTTCTAAAAGTTCATTTTTAAACGGTCGTTTTTCTTTTTTAAAGCACTCCAAATATACATGTTGAAATTTTTTCAAAGGTATATCGTAGTTCAGAAAAGAATTTATTATTTTAGTTTCCTTATATCTTCTATTTCTTGTTTAATAAAATAGGAGCAAGCTTCTACAATATCAGTATATTCCATCACTTTGTTATAATTTGGTGAAATGTATCCTATAACATATTTTTTATCTTGATTTTGCTTTAAATACCAACCATAACTGCTACGTTTATCGTTTGACCATTGCAACCAATCATTCAAACAATCTGGATACTGCATAAGTATTGTGCAAATATCTTTCGTACAAATTGAATTGTAAAACTCAAAATATCCACTCTCTTTCAATAAAGAATATGCCGAACTTTTATTATCGGAATGAAATCTTTTTGGAATAAAAATTATTTTTTTTACTATATTGTGCATATTAAAATATCAGTTAAATCATTAGAACCTGTAAGTTCCCAATAATCCGTTAACATGTAAAGCATAGCTACATATCCCTCTTTTTCCGTGATTGTTCTTTTGCTGTCTATTTTCACTTTAAGTTTATATGCTCCTTCCAAAAATATAAAATCTCTTGTATATTCTGCTCGCAATCCAACAAATCCAAATAATGATATTCCGATGTATTATCTAAATCCTTTTTCTCAAACATTTTTCTTAAAACCTCAATCTCATCTTGCAGATATTGAAAAAAATTGATTATAATATTTGCTTCATCGCTTTCAAATTGTGCAAATCTATGACTATCTTTTGTTAATAATTTATCCGTTTTTTTATATGCCGGAATAAATAACTCTAAAAACAGATACTTGTAAGATAAAAAATAACAGTCTATAAATTGTAATGTATAATATCTAAAGGCATAATCATTAAATACCACCAAATCAGCCGATAATTGTTTAATGATATTTTTATCGGCTATATCAGATAAGTCTAACCCCAACAAATCTTTTTCAACAAGCATATCTGGATTTTTGGGATTTGTAATAATACTTGGTTTTGATAAATTCAAAGCTTTTGCGGTATTTTTAATGTCTTTACATATTTCTTGTTGTTTATTGTATAAGTTCATTGATTTTACTTATGACAGATTGTGCTTTATTTATGCTGTTTTGTAGGGTTACTCTTTGTTCATTTGTCAAATTTGGGTTTTTCAAACTGTTTTGCAGTGATTGAACCTCACGTTCTAATCCGGTACGTGCATTTTGTAATTTTGTTATATGTCCACCATCTAAGAGTTCGCCGGATAAATTATTACGTGATGTTAACATGTGCTCAATTTCTTGTATTTTATTTACACTTTTGGCTTGGCTTGCTGTTAATTCTGCAGCTGCTTTCCCTACATCATCCACTCCCCTCTTAACACCACTCTCTATTGTCTCCTCAACAGCTTCTTTAACTAATTGGGTTCCGACTTTAGCAGTACCTATACCCACACCAATCTCAAATACAATCTCACCTATTTCAGCATATGTATTAATCTTATCCGCTTTTTCTACTATTGCGGTTTGTTCATCAAAGATACTCTCAAATGCTTCCGTTCCATCTTTTGTCAGTTCTTTATATGCGGCATTATTGGAAAGAGCTTTTTGTATATCTTCTTTTGATTGACCATACTGTATTCTGAGACGAATCTGTTCGTCTATGGAAGTTTGCTGACTGTCAAGTTTATCCGCATTTTTTACATGTATTAAACTGTCTCCGAGAAAATCAAACTCCACCTTATCAGGTTCATTGATTATCTTATCCATTAACCTGTTGGTATTATCCTGAAATATCTGAGAGCCTGAGAAATCTCTTGTTATATCATTTGTATTTACAGTTCCGTATCCTAAGTTTGAATATACGAATGAGAAATCATCTTTTGCATATTTACCAAGCAAATCAGCATATTTTTCCGTAGTCATACCTTCCGATATATAGGTCGATTCGTATTGATATGATGAAGCGTGAGTTCCTTCATGTATAACAGTATCTGCATAATCAAGAGTGTTTTTGTTATTGTTAGCGTCAATAGCTACGGTTGATGAACCGTCATCGTTTTGTATATGAGCGCCTTTGGGTTTTTCATAATCCGTATCTCCTTTTTTAACAATATCTTCAAGTACGGTTATCAAAGCTTCTTCTGTTGTTATTCCATGTTGATAGGCATAGACTTCAACAT
>JAISDH010000514.1 GCA_031264975.1 Bacteroidales bacterium | reverse complement strand
GAAAGGAAAACTTAAAATATAATTAGGAAAAGCCCACATATTTGCTCTTATATAAGATATGATTTGACGAAATCTTGATGAAGGAATCGCTACCGGAATTTCACTGTTTTTTCGTATCTGGTGATTAAATCCAACTGTTGCTCTCACCCAAAATTCAGAAACAGTAAATCCTAAAAAAATCAGATACAGCCAATAATGTTCTATCTTATATAATTGAATACTACTCGCTAAAAAAGAAAGGATGAATAAAGGGTGGGTAATAGCATGAGCCATGAAATCCATTTCAGTTCCATACTTGGAAAATTGTTTTGTGTATCGTGCTACTTCACCATCGCTATCATCAAAAACGAACCATAACTGAATAAATATTGCTCCAATAATTTTACAAATTACATAAGGCAGTGCAAAAAATATTGCCCCTATAATACCGCTAAGAATCATCAATAGTGTTACTTGGTTTGGGGTTATCTTTCTATTTACAAAAAATGCAGAAAACAATGGTGAGAATCTACAGGAAATCAACCATTCCATTATATATCTATCCTTAAAGGAGAGGTGCGTATTTACTTTTTTTATGTCCCTGACTTTAATTTTTCCCATATTTAATATCTCTTCTAATAATTCGATTTTTTATCTCAACAAAAACGGCATCTTTCGTTATACTTAACCCAAATACATATAGCATAGTACATGTAAGTAACGATAAGCAAACAAATAGATATTGATTTATTACTATGTATTTTAGTGCAAAAATTACAGGAATGAACAAAAGGGATAACAAAACATATTTGATATTTCCTTTGACAAACAAACCTGTTGTTATATGCAATTTCTTTTTAATATAAATCAAACACAATGTTTCGAATATAATTTCTGTTGCCAATGTGGTTGTAATTGCTACAAATGGAGTAAGTTGGCGAAGAAATATGAAATTCAAAATAACATTAAGTCCTCCACATATCAGATTTAGTATGACCAATATTTTTTCTTTCCGATGGAGAAATATTATTTGATTATATAAAATAGATTCAATAGCCATTAATATAAGTCGTACAGCAAATACCCGCAATACTGGAATAGCAGGCAGGTATTGGGAGCCGGCAAATATCTGTACAATTTGCTCCGATAGCATCAACATTCCTATTCCACATGGCAATACAAGCATCAATATTAACTGCATTATTTTTTTTATGTTGGTTTCATACAATTGTTTGTCTTCTTTCAAATAGAATGACAGTCGAGGCAATGTAACAAACACAATGGAAAGAAGTAATGCCTTTACCATGTCTACTATTTTTTGTCCTAACGCATAGAAAGCTACATTTTCATACGTACTGTATGCTCCCAGCATTGCTCTATCTGCAATAGTATATAAGATATTTGTATTGTTCAGTACGAGAATAAATAATAAAGGTAAAACGTAAGAACGCAATTTTAAAACCGTAAAAATATTTTTGTCTAAAGTAATGTATTTTCGTGCATAAAAAAAGCTGACAACATTGTTTAGCAATAACGTAACTACAAGCACACATATATAAAAAAGATAGTCGGAAGGGTTTTTGATAAGCAGAAAAATAGCAATGACGCTAAGTAGACGAATGATTATGGTTTTAATAGTAATGAAACGAAATTTTTCATATGCTTCATTAACCCATTCAATATAAAAAATTTGTGCTATAAAATTTCCACCATAAATGTATAAGACTAATTGTAACCTCTCATTGGCGATAAAATGAAAAATAAACCCTGTATAAATCAACAGGAAAAACAAATTACTGACAATCCCTATTATAAAAAGGTTCCTGTATATTTCGCCAACCTTTTCTTTATTATTTCTATGTGCGCTGATTTCCCTCAGTCCATAATTATAAATTCCCAATAAACCCAATAGTCCGAAATATTGAAAAATAGTTGCTCCATATTCGATATAGCCCATGTTTTCCGGTCCCAATAGTCGGTAAACATACGGCATTATCAAAAAAGGAATTAGAATGTTAAACACATTCAGTAACCCTTTTGCAAAGACATTTTTTAATATGGAAGGCTGAGTTGACATTATTTTTTTCGTATAAGATACCAATATCTTGCATTTGTTTCTTCACGCGCTCCAGTGTCTTTATCCAGCAACAGTCTGGTAGCTTCTTTTTCAAAATGAAAGTCCGGTAAATATCTTTCAAAATACATTTCATATTCCTCGCCGGTTCGATAAATAGCATTATACTTCGATTTCAATTCTACCGATTCAAAATCTTTAAGCGTTAATCGTTTCGGAAGAATGCTGACTGATTCTTGAAAATAAACAGACGAAGCGGCATTGGTAAGTTGGTTGATAAAATAAAACAAACGACTGATTGTATCATCGTTAATATACATGGCAACACCTGTAACAATAATCAAGTCATAACAAGGTAAAAGTCTGGCAGTATCTATTTCTGTTGCCGACATTTGAAAGAACTGTACATTTGGATTCTCTTTAAAAGTGTTGCCGGCTGCTTTTACGAACTCGTCGGAAAAATCAATTCCGTGATAGACTTTGATTTGATATTGTAAATTATGCGCCCACCGACCAATGCCGCATCCTATATCCAAAATAGATAAAGGATTTGTTCCGACGAAAGATTGTAGAATTTTGTTTTCCCGTTCATTTCGCAAGATTCCGCTGTTGGAGGCAAAATCCGAACCTAATAATACTGCCTTGAGCGAACTGTCTTGTTGCGCTTTAGTGTTCCAAAACAAGCGAATGGCGTCGCTGTCAATATTCACTGCATTTCCGTAGATACGAGTATCGCATGGGTTTTTCATTTTTTTCATTTTTATTAAATAGATAAATCTGTGTCACTAGAAAAATGACTGTCTGCTTTTGCTTTCATTTTTTCGTAATCAGCATAAATTCTTTTCCGCAGTCCCGATGAACTGATACCTTTTCCATAAGGAAAATAAACCACGCTTACACCCTGTTCTTTTAAATAGTCGAACTTTCCGGTCCAATCATCACCCACAACAAAAACATCAAAGTTTAATTTTTTCACCTTATCTCTGTGGTCGAGCGAATGTTGTGGGATAACAATATCCGGATATTTCAATGCTTTCATCAGAGCGATACGTTCTTCAAAAGGTATAATTGGCTGCGATTTGTACGAGGCAACCAATTCATCCGTGTTTACGCCTACAATAAGAATATCACCCAAAGCGCGCGCATACTCAATCATTTTTAAGTGATTATAATGTAACATATCGAATGTGCCGGATGTATAAACTACGGTTTTATTTGCTATCATATTTCTGTATTTATTGTTTGTAACAGATGGATTAGTTGATCTATGTCGTGATGAGTAATTTGTCGACTCATGTGTGCAACACGAAACAAGAAAGGGGCTAACTCGCCGGCGCAAGGAGTAACATATATATCATGTTTCTTTTTAAGAAAATCAACTGTTTCCTGTGCATT
>JAISDH010000459.1 GCA_031264975.1 Bacteroidales bacterium | reverse complement strand
AAGGTTTTCTATCATGTGCCACAAATCATGAGACGATTTCGTCCATTGAAAACAGGAAACTCGGTTTTTCCCTTTTACAACCAAATCCCGATACAGGTCTTTATCCGTAAAAAGGCGTTCCATGGCATTTGTTATTTCGTCAACGGATGAAGGATTCACCAACAGTGCAGCGTCTCCTGCCACTTCAGGCATGGCGCTTGTATTGGAAGTGATAACAGGAACGCCACAAGCAAACGCTTCCACAATCGGAACGCCAAACCCTTCAAAAAAAGAAGGATAAAGCAAAGCAAAAGAAGCAGAAATAATTTCATTCAATTGAGAAGTAGGAATGTATCCGGTGAAAATAACGTCTTTGGAGAACTGCATGTTTTGCAGAAACGATTGCATTTCCTTGTCCCAATATTTATCCATCCCCGCAAACACAAGTTTTGCCTGATAATTTTTACCTCTAAACATGTCAAAGGCATGTAATATATTGATAACATTTTTACGTTTATTGGCAGTTCCTACAAACACAAAATAAGGAATGTTACAGGTTAACTGCTGTTGAACTGTTTTTTTCTTTTCTTCCGGTATTTCAAAGAAATCATCTGCGATACCATTGTATGTTACTTTGATTTTAGCCGAATCAATCGCATAACATTTGACAATATCCTCCTTTGAAAACTCAGACACCGTGGCAAGGCAATCCGCCCTTCGAGCAAAACGAGGAAAGAAGAAACGATAATATTTCCGATACCAAAAGCTACTGAATGAAGGATAATGAACAAAGTTCAAGTCATGAATTACGTTCAATGTTTTCACGTTTGAACGAAGACACAACCAACCATCCGGAGAGAAAAAGACGTCAATTCTCTCCCGTTTCAGCGCCCTTCTGATACCTGATTCAAAAAAGAGCGCCCAAAGAAAAGGATGTCTTGCCGGCGGAAACACAATGACAGGTTTTACATTATCTGCAAATACAAATTCGGAGTCATACCTTCGGTCAAAAAAGAAAATAAATTCATGTTCCGGATGCTCCTTCACCATACGATGTAACACCTCGTAGGCAAACCATGCTATTCCGTCCATCTTTCCCTTTACAAACAGACGCGTATTGACTCCTATCCGCATGATTAATCATTATTTATAATTTCTACCTTAATATCGTCTGCGTCCTTATCGTAGTTAAGCGATATTTTATTTTTTGCCTTGATAGAACCGGCAATGATTTCTTCTGCCAATAAATCTTCTATGTATTTTTGAATGGCTCTTTTCAATGGGCGTGCGCCATATTGAGAACTCCATCCCTTTTCTGCAATAAAATCTTTAGTCGAGGCGCTTAATTCAAAATCAATCCCTAATTCCGTCATTCTGTTATAGACATGTTTTATTTCGATGTCAATAATTTTGAAGATATCTTCTTTGTTCAAAGGATTGAAGATAATCGTATCGTCAATGCGGTTAACAAATTCCGGTGCGAATTGTTTATTAAGAGCGGCTTCAAGTATTTTCTGCGTATCTTTGTCCGAAGCCTCTTTTCGTGCCGAAGTAGAAAACCCAATCCCCTGCCCAAAGTCTTTCAATTGCCTGCTCCCCACATTGGAGGTCATGATTATAATCGTATTTTTAAAATCTACTTTCCGTCCAAGTCCGTCCGTCAAATGTCCGTCGTCGAAAACCTGCAATAAGATGTTGAAGATATCCGGATGAGCTTTCTCTATCTCATCCAACAAAACGATAGAATAAGGTTTTCTTCTTACTTTTTCCGTCAACTGCCCACCTTCTTCATATCCTACATAACCCGGAGGCGCTCCCATTAAACGGGAAATGGTGAATTTTTCCATATACTCGCTCATATCAACACGTATCATGGCGTCTTCACTGTCAAATAAATATTTGGCAAGAACTTTACACAAGAATGTTTTTCCCACGCCCGTAGGTCCCAAAAACATAAATGTTCCTATGGGTTTATTAGGGTCTTGCAACCCTACTTTATTTCGACGAATGGCGCGGGTTATTTTATGCACAGCTTCATTTTGACCAATAACGATATTGTTAAGATATTCTTCCATATTGGTTAATCGGTCGCTGTCGTTTTTGTTGATTCTCTTCACCGGAACTCCCGACATCATCGCCACGACGTCGGCAACAACCTCTTCCGTAACGTCCGCACGTTGCAAGTGCATTTCTTTTTCCCAGACTTTTTTTGCCTCTTCCAATGTATCTTCCAATTGTTTTGCTTCGTCTCGGTATTGGGCGGCTTCTTCAAATTGTTGTTGCTGAATAGCCGTGCGTTTTTTGCCGGATAGTTCGTCCAATTGTTTTTCAAGGTCTAAAATATTATCAGGCGTTCCAACATTATGAATATGCACGCGCGCGCCGGCTTCATCCATAGCATCTATTGCCTTATCCGGTAGATACCTGTCGGTAATATATCGTTGGGTCAGGTAAACGCAAGTTCGAATTGCGTCGTCGGTATAATTAACCAGGTGATGGTCTTCGTATTTTCCTTTAATATTTTGAAGTATTTGAATCGTTTCTTCCTGTGTTGTAGGCTCGACAATCACCTTTTGGAAACGACGTTCCAAAGCGCCGTCCGATTCAATATTTTTCCGATATTCGTCCAATGTAGTAGCGCCGATACATTGCAATTCTCCTCTTGCCAATGCCGGCTTAAACATATTGGACGCATCCAAAGAACCGGACGCATTTCCGGCGCCAACAATGGTATGAATTTCATCAATAAACAAAATAACATTGGGAGAAGATTCCAATTCGGCAAGCAAGGCTTTCATTCTTTCTTCAAACTGTCCCCTATATTTTGTGCCTGCCACCATGGATGCAATATCCAATGCAACAACTCTTTTGTCCATCAATATACGTGGAACATTTCTATCCTTAATCCGAATAGCCAAGCCTTCCGCAATAGCAGATTTTCCAACGCCGGGTTCTCCAATAAGGATAGGATTATTTTTTTTCCTTCTACTTAGAATCTGAGCAATACGTTCGAGTTCTTTTTCTCTTCCCACAACAGGGTCTAAACGTTCGTCGTCGGCAGCTTTGTTTAAATCACGACCAAAAGCGTCTAAAACAGGGGTTGTACCCTTTTTTAAAAATCCCCCTCCTCGCGATTGGTACTTTGAATTTTCATTATTATAATCTTCATCTTCTGATTGTGATTCATTATTAAAATCCGAATCGGTATTCATTCGAGTTTCTCCATTTTTGATTTTATCTTGCTCAATCAAATAGAGTTCTAATTTCTCAAAGGTTAGTCCATATTCATTCAGGACAATATAAAGATAGGTATCTTTTTTCCACAACATAGCCAGCAGAATATGTTCAACTTCAATCAACATATTCCCATGACGTTTTGCAAACAATCCTGCTAAATCAAACATCCGTTCTGTTTGTTTTATAAGCGGTAATGGTTTATCGGAATGTACCATTCCATCTTCTTGCGATGCTACTTGGGTAGTGATTCGTTGCCGCACATGCTCCGTGTCTATATTAAAATGAGCGAAGATTCCCTTCACCAACTCAAGATTAGCGTCTATTATTGCCAAAAAAACATGTTCTATCCCGATTGTATTTGACCGAAGTTGCTGTGCTTCGACCGAACTTATACCGATAACGTGATTCATCTCTTCTGAAAAAATCCATTTATTCATATTGATTTTGTTTATCTTAAAATTAAAATTGTACCGAATATATCGTGCTTCAATACAACGTTCAAAAATAGTACTTTTCCTTCGGAATAATGGCAATATTTTCATCATTTTTTTAACAGAAAAATGTTGAACAAA
>JAISDH010000490.1 GCA_031264975.1 Bacteroidales bacterium | reverse complement strand
GGCGCAAACGGACATGAATTTTCTTTTCCAAGGGACTTGCAGCCGCAGCGTTATCTGAGGTTTATACTCCCCAATTCGACATGGGGAAGCCGACCGTACGCCAATGTTGCGGAACTTACGTTTTTCGGAAGATATGAAGAGTAATTTTATTGTTAAACATTTAAGATATGAAAAAGATATTTAATATACTATTGATCTTTACCGTATTGACAGGATTGTTTTCCTGTGAAGGCATGATGGATATTCACAAGAAATATCTGGAAGACGGCGAAACCGTCTATATGCCCAAACCCGAATCGGTAGAGTTTCTTGCAGGCAGGGAAAGAATTGTACTGCGCACAGTCCTGTACAATTCGCCCAATGTAAAATCCATTGATATTTACTGGGACAACGGAAACAATTCGCTGATATATCCTGTTACGCCGTCTACCGGACTGGATACCGTAGAGATAGAGATACCGGATATGGAAGAGAAATCCTATACTTTCACAGTATGGACAAGCGACGCTCACGGTAATCATTCGCTTCCCGTAACGGGCTTTGCCAATTCGTACGGAGACCTGTTTCAAAGTTCTTTAGTCAACCAGCCTGTCTGGAAAGTTGCCCTTACCGAAGAAGGCGGCGAAATAACCTGGTCGTCGATTGTTGATCATCTTGCAGGCGTTCAGATACGCTATACGGACAAGAATGATGAGAAACAGGCTGTGTCGGTAACAAACCCGGCAAGCGGTTCCATGGCGCTGTGCCCGAATGTAAAGACGTCGTCTGTGTTTACATACCGTTCTCTGTTTCTTCCGGAAGAAAATGCAGTAGACACTTTCTATGTCGACTGGATTGTGCACGAAACTCCGTTCCCCGAAATGCTACTTGTGAACAAGGCTGGATTAAGGGTGCTTGAGGTGTCGGACGAAACAGCCAGCGACGGCGGCGGAATGCACATGATTATCGATAATGATCTGAATACCTACTGGCATTCGCAATGGTCGGGAGGAAACGCTCCGTTCCCCCACTGGATTTTATTAGACCTCGGGACGCCGCGAAATATATGCAAGATTGAAATATATCGCCGCATGTACACTAATTATACCGATACTAAAACAGTTCAGTTTTCGGTAGGCGATGCTCCCGTGTGGAATTCGCCTTCGTGGAAAGGTATTGGAAATGTTGTGTTCTCGAATATTGTGGGCGAGAATATGATGACCTTAAACGTTTCCCAGTCTGTAGATACCGACGGACGATATATGCGAATCTTCCTGCCAGATAACAACGGCAGACAGACATACGTCGCTATATCGGAAATTTACATTTATGTGAATTAGGCAGATATACTGTACGCAGGCTATCCTGGATACGGTTTACGTCGAAAATCCTTTAGTGTTGAATATTCCGTAGAATTGTACGAACAGATGTGATAAAGGGAGCGGATTACCCGCTCCCTTTTTTTAAGTTAAGAACTAAGAGTTAAGAACTAAGGGTTTTTGGGACAACACATACACTATATATTGTAAAAATCCCGCAGGGATGCAATTATTATAGTAAACAATCAACACAAGCTAAAAACCCGGAACGGGTGACATTATAAAAATATATATTTATTAATTACCTGTAATTCATCCAAATAAAATTATTACTGTTTGGCTATTATTAACTAAAAAATATTTTACGAATGACTTTTGCATATCTTATTTTAGTACACAAAAATCCCGGACAGTTACTGCGTCTGGTGAATGCCTTGAATGCGGACAGGGTTTATTTTTTCATCCATGTCGATTACAAAATTGATGAAACGCTTTTTAAGTCCATTATTGACGGGAATAATATATTTTTCTGTGAACGCAGGAAAACTGTCAATTGGGGCGGTTTCTCCGTAACTGAAGCTATAATGGAGCTAATCCGGGAAATGATTGTTAAAATCGGATTTCCCGATTACGTTCATTTAATGAGCGGACAGGACTTTCCCATAAAATCAAATGAATACATTTTCAATTATTTTGAAAAACATAAAGGGACTAATTTTCTTGAATATTTTCCCCTGCCTTCCGCCATTTGGAACGACGGAATGAAACGTATACAATACAACTGGCATATAGATGATTTGGGCTATACAAAAGCGGCAGAATCAGTCCGGACACAGGAACCTCATGATTTTTTACCGGATATTCTGCCTTATGGGGGCTTTACATGGTGGTCTTTTACCGGAGAATGCGTTTCGCATATATTTAATGAATGTAAACAGGGCGGGAAATTATATGAATATTACAGGTATACGCTTCTTTCCGACGAGATGCTGTTTCATACGCTCTTGATGAATTCAAAATATAAAAATACCATTGTAAATTATAATTTGCGGAAAATAGACTGGAGTACAGGAGGTCCACATCCAAAATTATGGAAAATGGAAGATATTAAGGAATTACTTGCCTCGCCCAGACTGTTTGCCCGTAAATTCGATGAAAATATTGACAGCGAGATACTGGATAAATTAGAAGTACATATACGGGAGAAATTTCTCCCAAAAACAAAAACTAAGAATCCCTCCATCAGTATAGTTATGCCAATGTATAATGTACAAAATTTTTTACGCGAAACCGTTGACAGTATATTGAAACAGACTTTCGCCGATTTTGAACTTATTATTGTCGATGACGGCTCTATTGACAATAGCGTGAATATTGTAAAATCGTATAATGACAAAAGAATTCATTTGATATTGGCGCCTCATGACTTCATTAACTCGCTCAATACGGGGACGTCAAAAGCAAAAGGCAAATATATTGCGCGTATGGACGCCGACGATATTATGCCGGTTGACAGGCTGGAAGTTCAGTTTGAATTTATGGAGAAAAATCCGAAAATAGATATATGTGTCGGGTGGATGCAATTTTTCGGTAACAGTGATCATCTGGAACGGGTACCGGCAAAGCACGATGAAATAACAAACAGATTGATGTATCGAAATTTTGCAATGCATCCCACGGCAATGTTAAGGAGAAAAATATTTTGCAGCGGCAATATAAAATATGAAGAAAATTACCCGTATGCAGAGGATTATAAATTATGGACTGATATAATTAAGGCAGGATTCCGATTTTCAGGAATACAAAGAGTACTGAATTATTACAGGAATCACAATGAGCAGGTTACTGTCACCAAACATAATGAAATGAATGAGTCGGCATTTAAAATTCAAGTCGATTATGTTGAATACCTTATGGAGATGATGGTCAATAAGAATAACAAATATTTTGACCTGATAAACGGTCTTATTGGGGCTGCAAATGAAAATCTGATACAGACAAGACAATTGATAGATATTGCCGGAAGTATCCATAAGGCGTTTTTAGTCAATCAAGAGGGAAAACAGCCAATTGGCGTTTCCGATAAAGACCATAAAGTGAAAAAGAAATATTTGATTGGCAATTTTAACGACGTCATAAAGAAATACAAAGATTGTGAATATGAATCCGGTAAAAATATAAATCATGATAAATCACCAGTTTGGATTTGCTGGTGGGATGGAGAGGATGCAATGCCTGAAGTTGTAAAGATTTGTTATAAATCCGTATGCGATAATGCAGGAACTCACCCTGTCAATTTAATTGCCAAAAACAATTATCACAAATTTATCAGTATTCCGGATTATATTATCGAGAAAGTATCCGGGGGAATGATTACTGTTACGCACCTCTCGGATATATTGAGGATGTGTCTTTTATATGAACATGGAGGACTATGGCTGGACGCTACTGTTTATGTAACGTCGAATATTGATTCATCAATATTTGAATCCGATCTAATCACTATTCGTAATAGTTCTATGTGTTTTCATGAAACTAAATATAACTGGGCGTCTTTTTGCATTGGAGGACAAAATGGACATCCTTTTTTTGCCTTCATGAAGGATATGCTCTTGGAATACTGGAATAAAAAAAATGAAATGATAGATTATTTTCTTGTGGATTACTGCATAGTTACAGCGTATGACAAAATCCCTGCTATTCGCAATATGTTCAATAAAATTCCACATTCTAACCCCCAACTGATTAGCCTGTCTCAAAATTTAGGGAATGTATTTGATGTAAAAATATATGAACAAATTTGCTCCGATACGGATTTTCATAAGTTGTCGTGGAAAAGATCTTATCCGGAAAGAACCGATAGCGGAAAACTTACTTTATATGGTCATTTACTGAACGAATATCTAAAAACAACATAATAATTTACAACAATGAATAAAATAAATTTTTCCCTGTCGGAACGCATTGCCAACAAATTGGTAATTAATTCATTTTTGACGCCATCGGCAGGTTTAATGAACGGAAAAACAGGCGATGCAATTTACCTGTACAAACTGTCCCGACTGACAGGCAACAAAATGTATGAAGAAGTTGCAAATAATCTTATTGATTTGATTTATGAAGAAATACATTCAGGAACTTTACTGAATTTCTCTTCAGGACTGGCTGGCGTAGGCTGCGGTATTGAATATCTTGTACGGGAAAACTTCGTGGATGCAGATATTGACGAAGTATTGGAAGAAATTGACGAAGCCATTTTTCAACTCGACAGAAGGAAATATAAGCCATCGGAGAACTGTTTCGACTTTTACGGACCCGGATTATATTATCTGACACGTACAAAAAACGGAAAAAAAAGCTGGAATGAAAATGCTGTCAAATTTCTTTCTTATGATTTAAACAGTATAATTTCCGAAACAGTTTCGGAAGAATATACTTCGGAAAAAGAGACAGAGATATCAAATTCATTTTTAATTTCATTAACAGGATTCATTTCCGAAACAAAACATCTGTTTACGCAAAAGTTAGTTGAAGGAATATACACTTTTGTGAAAGAAAGGGTAAAACCTGAAACATTGAACATAACAGAGAAAATTGTACTGCATAATTTTATCGGAATAACAGATAATAAGCCTAATGTGAGCGAAGAAATCGAAAAATTGAATGATGTGGAACTGTTGAAAGCCTGTTCCGATTTTACATGCTACAATATGTTTTTTCCCGAAACTGTTGCCGAACTGAAATTACTTTTGCAAAACAGATTGGATTCTGTCATCGAAACGGAGTCCATGCAAAAACAATTGTTTGAGAGCGACTCAAGACTGGCAGGACTGTATCCCTTCATATCACAAACAGGTTTTGCTAAAAACGCAGAACAGCTAAGCCGACAAATTCCAATAAAAAATCCGGATTCCATTAAGCTGTACATCTTCAATGAAACAAGCCGTGCGGCAGTTTATGGTATAGGCACATACATCAATGAGTTAGTACAGTGTCTGAAAGATGAAAACATTAATATCAACGTGATTAAACTTAATGATACAGACATTGATGAATTTTGTATGGAAGATAAAGAGGGAGTGAAATACTGGATAATTCCTGCGAGTAAATATCGCAACAGTGATTACGAAAAACAGCAGAGACTGTATTATCAAAGCGTTGTAAATCTTTTGAAGCAATATGTTACCGATACGGACAGGATGTATGTTCAACTTAACTATATGCAAAATATGTCTTTACTGGAAAATTTGAAATCAGCATTCAACTGTAAAGTAAGCGTTGCAATTCATTACATGAGTTGGGGATTCGCTTTGCATGGAAATTTGACCCGTTTAAAAGCCATACTGACAAAGAATGAAACCGAATTGGACAATTTTGAAAAATCTGTCCGTAAATCATTTGAAGACGAACAGGCATTTCTCAATAAAGCAGATGCAATAATTTGTCTTGCCAATTATACCTGTAATGTATTATGCAAGGAATATGGAATTGCTGCACATAAAATAACAGGCATATACAATGGATTGCACGACGTCGCTCCAAAACTTACGATTAAGGCAAGGAACGATATTAAACGAAAATATCATATTGAAACGGGAGAAAAAATAATTCTTTTTGCGGGCAGACTGGATCCCATTAAAGGGCTGGATATTCTGATCAATGCATTTAAAAAGGTACTTGAACAAAGTCCGAAAGCCAGACTGATTGTTGCGGGAGATGGAAATTTTGGCAAATATCTAAAAACAGGAGAATACGTTACGACAAAAATAACTTTCATGGGACACTTGGATAAGGACAAATTGTTTGAACTGTACAGTATTGCCGATATTGGGGTTATGCCTTCATTTCATGAACAGTGCAGTTATACGGCAATCGAAATGATGATGCATGGCTTGCCGCTGATTGCATCTTCAACAACCGGACTTGCTGAAATGCTTGAAGACGGCGTGTCGGGTCTGATAATTCCCGCCATAGAATTTGAAGATAAAGTGGAAATTCCTGTCGATTTACTGTGCGAACATATTCTATACCTGTTGAATAATCCCAAACAATTGAAAAAAATGGGAAAACAAATCCGGAAGCGATATCTGGAATATTACGATAGCGCGGTCATGAAAAGAATGGTCATGAAATTTCTTGGGATAGAAACTTATTAATATCAGTTACCATGAATAACTCTAACTCTATAATACGTTTACAACAAAAATCCAAACAGGAAGAAACCGAACTTTTGATTCGTTTGAGGAAAGGAGAGCGACAGGCTTTCACCGCGCTTTTTTATTTATATAGAGACAAATTATTGAGTTATTTATTATGTATAACAGGTTCTATCGAAGATTCGGAAGATATTTTACAGGATGTGTTTCTGATAATATGGCTCGAAAGGGAAAATATTGGCATAATAGAAAATATTAATGCCTATATTTTTAAAATTGCAAAAAATAAAGTCATTGATAATTTTCGCAAGTTATCAAAAAAAGAGTCTTTTATGCCTGACATTATTATTGATATGGTAGAAGAAACTCCTGAAGATATATTGCTTGATAAAGAAAAACATCTGATTCTTCAAGAAGCGGTAAATCAATTAAGCCCTCAACAGAAAAAAGTATATCAATTACACCGTGAACAGGGAAAACGATTGAAAGATATTGCTGAAGAAATGAATTTATCACTTTTTACCGTGCAAAACCACATGAGCCAGGCTCTTAAAAATATCTCTAAATATTTTATGAAAAAAAAATATCTTTGACTGGTGGTTTTTTCCTGTTCATACGTCTTATATATGAATATTTTAAAAAAAAAATTAAAAAATGATAAAGTATTTATATGTTTATTTTATGCTATGTGTTAGTATAAGTTTATGTGGTCAGAATAGTTCAAATGACAGTATCATATCTCTAATGTATAGATTAAAGTCCTATGATACAATTATGATTAAAGATATTCCTTTTAAATATATTAATCAGGCAGATATAAAAGGTAATGTACATGTAAGAGATTCAATCAATCAGATGCCGGGATTTATTTATTATTTCACAAGTTTCTGTATGCTTAATAAATTATATGAAGAATTTCAAGACAGAATTGATTTTTTAGCTTTTACTCCTATTCCGGAGGAATCAATTTCAGAGTTTTATCCTGAATCAAAAGCGCCAAAATTTCCTGTTATATCCATGTCCCGTTCGTATTTTAAAGGCGGATTTCCTGATTCCTTTATATTGGATAAGAAAAATGTCATTGTATTCAGAAAATCCGGAGGAGCAATTGACGAAAAAAAGAATACAATTAATTATAAAGTATTACATGAATGGTGTGAAAAAGTTTTAAATAATTAAACAAATAATATTATGGAAAAAAAGAAATTAAAAAAGTTAGTTTTAAACAAAAGCGTTGTATCTTCACTTACTGCGAACGAAGAGATTAAAATTAAAGGTGGAGCAATTACAGATAATTGCCAGACACTTATACATGAAGGATGTAATCCCGGTTATTCATGGGAAGATTGTACAGAAGATTGCACAAATGAATGTTACACTACTGATCCATGGAATTTCACCTGTAATCCAGGTTGTCCCGGATATACATTTTAGCTTTCTAACTAAAAATAAAAATTCATTTAGTTTTGTGCGTGTATGGGATAATTACATTTTTAGTTATATCATGTTCCATGTTTATGGGAGATGGCGAGAATGTCGTTTTTGAAAAAGTATATTTACATCTTGATCGGCATTTTTATCTATCAGGCGACGATATTTGGTTTAAAGCGTATCTTATTAATGC
>JAISDH010000380.1 GCA_031264975.1 Bacteroidales bacterium | reverse complement strand
AATTTTAGTGCAAAGATACAATTTTTTTTGCTATGATTGTCGGATACGATTATCAGATAAGAAAAAAAGAGACAGTAGAAAAAATAATGTTTGGATAATGAAAAAAAACAGTACCTTTGCAGCACGATTTGAAAACATAAAGATTATGGAGACAGCAATACTGGATAAACAAACAAGCGATAAGGTTAGCTTCATCAGTTTCATCATTCCCGAATTTGCATACGCATACAAAATGGGAATGCAGGACGCCTATTTTTACCTGAAAAAATACGGTGGACTTGATTTTCTTATGAAACATTGGTGGGCATTGCATACGGAAAATCCTTTTTGGGTAGTCCGCGACTTGTATGACGTCTGTTATAAAAATGGAGGCGAACGATGATGCAGGTTTATCATGGCAGTTATATTGAGATTACGGAAATAGATTTGTCGAAAGGAAAGCCAAACAAAGACTTTGGGAAAGGATTTTATGTTACAAAATTCCACAAACATGCCGAAGCATGGGCTGAAATTATCGGAAGCAAACATGACGCGAAAGGCGTTGTATCCGAATTTAAGTTTTACGAAAGAGCATTTACGGACGATGTATATAAAACACTTAGATTTGGCGGATACAATGAGCTATGGCTTGATTTTATCGTTCTCAATCGAGATAAATCCACAGTGGAACAACAGCATGATTATGATATTGTAGAAGGTCCGGTTGCAGACGACAAGGTTCAAAACAGAATAGACCAATATTTGAACGGCGAAATATCGAAAGACGTATTTCTCAACATGCTGAAATATCACGAAGAAACACATCAGATTTGTTTTTGTACCCGAAAATCGTTGCAGATGATAGAACCCCTGCAAAAAACGCCGACAGTTAAATGCGTAATGATTTCCGAACAGGTAATCGAATCATTAATAATTGATTTTCACTTGGACGCGGAAAACGCCGCCGACAAATTTTATACATCAAAAACGTTTACCGTTCTTTCCGACAAATCTACAGGTCTCTATCTCAAACCTTGGCAAGAAATCTACGAAATGCTGAAAAAAGAATGTCGTAAAACCAAAACATGAAAAATCCGCTAAAATTGGCACGCAGATGACACAGATTGAAAAAATGAACACAGATATTATTATACATTTTCTATTATCACGAATAGACATTTTGTAATTAATCTCCTTCATTCCCTCATCGGATAGCCAACACATAAGCTACAAGAACAAAATAGCGAAGAGAACAAACATTAACTACTAATTCAGTTTACTTATTCTTTTTACGGCAATACCTTCGTCGGAGTGGATTTTAAGGACATAAATACCGCCCGGTAATGAAGAAATATCCAAAGAGATACAATCGTTTCCTTCGTATGAAGAGGAAAATAAAGGTCTCCCCATTATATCAATCATTTCAACACGGAATAATCTATTGGGATAATATGCTTTGATAGTAAGCGTGGACTGTACGGGGTTGGGATAGATGATTTGTAATTCTTTTTTAACAAGGTTGGAGGCTTCCAATATACGATAAGCCTGCCAATAGTCGGGGATTCCATAGCCGGTCAAGGTATCGGGCAACGTTACATGGTTGCAACTTTGCAGAATGGCACGGATGATTTCATGACTCGTCTTTTGAGGAAAAGCCTGACGTAAACAAGCCGCCAATCCTGCATTGACGGGAGAAGCAAAGGAAGTTCCATTTCCTGCTGAGAAACTTTCATTATTCTGTTGAATAAACGTTTGCCAACCTACCGAAGCGATATTGGGTTGTCTCCTGCGAAATAATGAACTGCCCCGCGAACTGAAGTTGGCTACTTCTCCTTGACTGTTAACCGCCGCTACGCACAGTACATTATAAGCGTCTCCGGGCATGCCGATGTATTTCCAATCTCTTTCGCCTTCGTTTCCTGCCGCTGCAGATACCACCATTCCCTTTTCTATGGATAAAGAAACCGCCATAGAAGCAACGCTATGTAATCCGTCCAGCGAGGCAAAGGTATGATTTGTATTTCCATCATTGAAAACGGTATATCCCAATGAAATGTTTACAACGTCGGCGCCTATGCTGTCGGCACATTCCAAACCTTCTACAAGGAAATATTCTTCCCTGATATTTTCGTAGGAAACCGCTTCTGTTTTCAGGATGACATAGTCTGCGTATGGAGCCGTTCCGACAGCAACGCCTGCAACATGGCTCGCCATGGTAGAAAGAACACACATGCCGTGATTGTTATTCGTAAACATATCAAAACCTTCCTTGACAAAGTCATGATGATACAATAAACGGTTTTCATTGAGCATGTCTTCAAAAGCAGGCAAAGTATGCAGCCCATAAAAACCGCAGTCCAAAAGAGCAATCAACATACCTTCTCCTTTGTAACCGGCATGGTGTAACAAGTGTCCGTTGTGCCGTTTTATCTGTGGGTACATAACGCCGTACCATTCCGTATCAACCTGTTCGTCATTATTTGTTGTGGGAATAGTCGCGGTAAAATGGGGAACTGTCTCCGTAAAATGTCTTTCCGGAAGCAATTCCTCATAATGAACCGTATGCAAAGATGATATTTGTTTAACAAATGGTAACTGTCGCATATTGTCCAATAAAAGCGTATCACAGGAAACGACGATATAATTCATCCATTTGGATTTGCTAAGTAGACCTATGGAGTTATCCGATTGTAATATGCTGTTTATATAAAGGCTGTCAACGGGATAGTCTTCTTCTGTAAGAGGAATCCGATACCGTTGACGCCGTTCCAATGCTCGTTGAGATAAAAAAGACGAAGGATGATAATTCTCCATACGAGGCTTGTCCGCAAAGACAATAACATATTCGCCCTTCGTTTGAGGGAACGCTTCCTGAATCAGAAAAAGAAACAAGAAGCATATCCCCGCCTTTTTTAAAATCAAACGAAACATTTACGATTGTTTAAAATTAAACTTCAAAGCATCCGACATGTTCTCAAAATAATGAAATTCAAGTCCCTTTACGTACTCCTGTTCTATATCGTCAATATCGTTGTGATTGGCTTTAGGCAAAACAATCGTCTTGATATTGGCACGTTTAGCGGCAAGTATCTTTTCTTTTATCCCCCCGACAGGCGTTATTTTTCCTCTCAACGTAATTTCGCCCGTCATTGCCAGATTAGGACGAATCTGTTTTTGCATAAACGTGGATAACAAAGCTGTAAGAAGGGTAATTCCTGCCGAAGGTCCATCTTTGGGAGTTGCTCCTTCCGGGACATGAATAAATACGTCTTTGTTTTGAATATCTTCAATCTTTAAATCAAAGTCGTTGGCATGGATTTTCAGATATTCGTATGCAATGGTAGCCGATTCTTTCATGACGTCGCCCAAATTTCCTGTTAGGACAAGGTTGCCTTTTCCGCTTGAAACCGCCGTTTCCACAAAAAGAACTTCGCCTCCAACCGGCGTCCAAGCCAAACCGATAGCAACGCCTATTGTATTTTCTTTTAATTCATTTTCACGTTTAAAGATAGGAATCCCTAATACATTTGCCAAATCTTCCGTAGCAATGGCTTTTGATACCTTATCTTCATTGACAATTTGATATACCCGATGCCGGATTAATTTTGAAATCTGTTTTTCCAAAACCCGAACGCCTGCTTCTCTCGTGTAATCGGTAATGATATTTTGAATAATATTATCGGAAAATGAAATATCTTTCGCCTTCAATCCATGTTGCGTAATTTGACGGGGAATAAGATGTCGTTTTGCAATGGAAATCTTTTCTTCAATCAAATAACTGTTCAATTCTATCACTTCCATTCTGTCTATTAAAGCGGGATGAATCGTGTTCAGGGTATTGGCTGTTGCAATAAACATGACATGAGACAAGTCGAAAGTCGTTTCCAAATAATTATCGTAGAATGTTGTGTTTTGTTCGGGGTCAAGCACTTCCAACATGGCAGCGGAAGGGTCGCCCTGTACATTCATTCCGGAGAGTTTATCTATTTCGTCCAATACAAAGACAGGATTGGCAGAGTTTATTTTCCGTATATTTTGAATAATACGTCCGGGCATCGCGCCGATATACGTTTTTCTATGTCCACGAATTTCCGATTCGTCGCGAACGCCGCCTAAAGACATTCTAATATATTGCCTGTCCATTGCCCTTGCAATAGATTTCCCTAACGACGTCTTCCCCACGCCCGGAGGTCCTACAAAACACAAGATTGGCGATTTCATATCCCCTTTCAGTTTCAACACAGCCATATATTCTATGATGCGTTCTTTAATTTTTTCCAAACCGAAATGGTCTTCATTCAATATCTTCTGTACCGTTTTCAAATCCAGATTATCTTTTGTATATTGATTCCATGGAAGGTCAACCATCAAATCCAGATAATTGAGTTGCGTTGTAAAATCCGGAGACATTTGATGCATTCGTTGCAATTTTTGCAATTCTTTTTCAAAGTAGCTTTTTGTTTTTTCGTCCCACAGTTTATTTTCGGCTTTTGCTTTCAACTCTCCCATAATTTGGTCAACGCCGGTTCCCAATTCATCCTGAATCGTTTTCATTTGTTGGTTCAGGAAAAATTCTTTTTGTTGTTTATCAATTTCAACCTTTGTTTTTTGTTGTATTTCAACTTTGAGTTGAGCCATTTGTAGAATCTTTGTTTCTTCGGTCAATATTGCCATTGCACGATCTATGATATCGGGAATTTCCAATATTTGTTGTTTTTCTTCTGTGCTGCACGATAAGTTAGAAGAGACGAAATTCATGAAGAATATTCGGTTATTCATGTTTTTCAAAGCCAATAATACATCTTCGGAAAAATTAGAATAAGCTAACTTAACGTACTGTGAAGTAACATCCATTAGAGAGGAGATGATAGCATTAAATTCTTTAGACTTCAATTTCTTCTTGTCAAAATCATTGGTATGATATGGTTCCGGGATTGCCTGAATGTAGGGGACTTCCGAATAGATATGTGTTACTTTGAATGGTTTCAATCCTTGCACGACAACCGTTTTCAATCCGTCGGGCATATCAAACATTTTGATAATACGGGAAAGAGTTCCCACTTGATAGAGGTCGTCTCCTGTCGGGTCTTCAACTGTTTCGTTTCTTTGAGCAATAATACCGATTGGTTCATTCTTTTTGTACGCTTTCTCAACCAAAATGATTGACTTTTTCCGTCCTACCGTGATAGGCATTACAATTCCGGGAAACATAACCGTGTTACGCAAGGGCAGGACAGGTAAATGCGCGGGTAAATTTTCCAAATACATTTCTTCTGCTTCCTGCTCTGTTTGAAGAGGAATAATACCCGCTTCTCCATGTTCCTGTA
Source organism: Bacteroidales bacterium (assembly GCA_031264975.1). Lineage (GTDB taxonomy): Bacteria > Bacteroidota > Bacteroidia > Bacteroidales > WCHB1-69 > JAIROC01. The sequence goes on along the minus strand of JAISDH010000380.1, from coordinate 2,120 downwards.
TTTCCTTAATTGCTTCTTCGCTTGTGATAAGTTTTACTTTTTTTGCCATTTATTTTTTTTCAATAAAATTAATCAATATATACGTTAATCGTTTTCCATTTTTCTAAATTCTTCCGTCAGATTGTGTACTGAGTACAATATTTGACTGTCCATATCTGTAAAAATCCTGTTTCGTCGTTCATAAACACGTTTAGCAACATCGATTGCAAAATCCAATTTATAATCCTGAACAGGAGTTGTTCCGCCTCCCCAATGAAAGGAAGGATAAAAATTGCGTTGGTAACCGGCTCCAAAAACATTGGCTGACACCCCAACCACCGTTCCCGTATTAAACATGACATTAATCCCGCTTTTGGAATGGTCGCCCATGACTAAACCACAAAACTGTAGATTCGTCCGTTGAAATGTTTTTGTTTTATAATTCCATAAACGAACCGTATCGTAGTTGTTTTTTAAATTGGAGGTATTTGTACCGGCGCCAAGATTGCACCATTCTCCTAACACGGAATTACCTAAATAACCGTCATGCGCTTTGTTGGAATAGCCGAATATCACAACATTATCCACTTCTCCTCCTATCTTGGAAAAGGGACCGATGGTAGTTCCTCCATATATTTTAGCGCCCATTTTTATTTGAGTAGATTCGCAAACGGCAATACTTCCCCGAAGAAGGCTGCCTTCCATTATTTCCGCATTTTTGCCGATATAGACTTTGGCGTTTTTTGCATTAATGATAGCGCATTCTACACTTGCGCCTTCTTCTACAAAGATATTTTCGGGACTAATTATTTGGTTCGTATTACTTAAAGGTTGTGATTGTCGGTTTTGAGTGATTAGATAAAAATCCAAAAGCAATTCCTGTTCATTTTTTGTAAAGATATCCCACAGATATTCTATCGAAGTATATTCTCCTTCAAATTCTATGATGTTTTTGCCGCAATAATCCTCAACGTTAATGGGAAATTCTTCAACATAATGGGCAATTATTTTATCTTTTTGTTTTAAAGTATCACCCAACCGCATGTTTTGTATAATATCCACAAGTTGCGCTGTTGGACACACCGAAGCAGAGACAAAAAGAATATTTTCTTTTGCCGAAACAGGATACTTACGCGATAAATATGCCTGTGTATAGGTTGAAGTTGTACAACCTAATCTTTTTTCCCATTTCTCTCTAATTGTCAATATCCCCACCCGAATATCCGCTTGGGGACGCGTAAAAGTCAATGGTAGTAAATCGCCTCTGTGGTTATTGTCAAATAAGACTATGTTCATAGTTAAAATATAAGGGCGCAAAAATAGCATTTTTTATTAAACGATTCAGACCTTTCTGTAATATAACAACCATTTTTTTTAGATGTTCATTTTGTAATTCCTAATGAAAATAAATTATTGTAGTTGTCATTAGTATTATATAGATAATTTGTTAATAATATTTTTAAATACTCCTCTACCGTGAAATTCTTTAAAGTTGAAAAGCCAAAACAGCGGTTATGTAAACCGATAAAAAGAAAACTGCGACTTGTCGGCTTCTCTTTTCTAAAATTATAAAAAACTTTTTCTATATTGGTTTTCATTTATTTGTCAATTTTCTATCTCTTAATCTCCATAGAATAAATAAACATCTCTCTCACGATAATAAAGTACAAAATTCATCTTCGACATCTATAACGCGCTTTTGATAAATTATATTATTAAACTGTATACCCTATTGTCTATTTATTTTTCGTCACTACAAATCAACAAAAAAATAGAAGCGCGAACAAGCAGAAACAGAGTACAAATAGCAAAAAAATGACGGACTGTAAACGTCATTTTTTATCCGCTGCAAAGGTAGCGGTTTTCTCTTATCCTGCCATACTTCCGACAATAACAAAGGGTTAATATTTGTCCCTTGCACCTTGTTGTCTTGCCGCCTGATTCCCTGCTTCCTTCGTGGCTTACTTGCCTGTTACTTTGCTACCATTCATCTTTTTATCCTTTCATCCCTTTCCCCTCTTTGCGGCTTGCCTGCCTGTTGCTTGCTGCATGTTGCCTGTTGCCTTGTTCCTTTCGTCCCTTCGCCCTTTCGCCCCTTATCCTTTGCCTGCTTATCTAATATAAAAGTCCAATAGCTTTTT
>JAISDH010000373.1 GCA_031264975.1 Bacteroidales bacterium | reverse complement strand
TGAAGTATACAGACGGAAATTGTAGATTATCAATCACAGACCCCGCCCAGTCCCGCAGGGACGACACTTTATTAACCGTATACTTTAGTTTACGGACATCGGGAACATGGGGGATACCGATAGAGAAACAAAGAACGGACGACATTTTATTATCCGTTATATCTTATTTATTTTTTGTCCCTAAATAAATGATAAGCCAATGGATAAAATTATGAGAAGCAGAATAAATTTGACAATTATTACTCTGTTCATTACGGCTGGTACTGCTTTTTCACAAAGTAAACACACTTTATCCTCAGGCGCAGGAAAAGAACATTTTTTTAATGGAATGATGCTGGCTCTCAATTTTAGCGGGAAGAGCTTTAATATTGATTATGATTATGAAAAATATATGAAGCATAATTGGAAGACGTTTTTAAATGTAAATCTTGCCGGCGCACCATCTTTGAACTTGAGCGAAAATTTTCCTGTTAAACCATATTATGATACGCGAGTGATAGATATTGATGTAAATCTTAATACGGTCTTTTTGAAAAAGATTTTTGAAAAAGGGAATTTTTCTTTTCATACCGGTTTTATTTCCTCTCTTCAATACAATTATAATTATCTGAAAATGAAACATAAATATGAAATAATAGAAGCAAGTCAATTCTATGAAGTTTCCACTTCTTATTCAGTTAAAGTTAATTTGTCTGAAGGAATTGCGACGGCTTTACGACTAAAATGGAAACAGTTTACATTTCAAGACATTACTTCATGCTTATTATTTGCCGCCTGTTTACATCCTAATTATGCAGATGACAATCCAATTTACAATAATGGTAATTTCAAAGATTATTTTGTACTGGCAACGATAAACCAAAGAAACTGTCTAACGAATAAATTCAAAGTAGAAATTCCACTGAACATGAAAGGTAAATCTGCAAAAGGTCTTGCAATTACCCATAATCTGAGATATGAACATTCGACAATAAAAGACAATATTTTTCATAGATTCTCCAATATTTTTTATATAGGTATTATATTCGGATTATGAAGCTAAGAACTGTACATCTCTCCCAGAATTGGTGTTGAATTTTGTAACAGACTCAGATTTTCTTTCGGGTATAACATGACAAACCGTTTGTATAGTGGATTTGTTGTAAAAATTAATGAGGTTTTGGTATATGCGATTTCTTTTCTATTGAGGTTGTTTTGTTATTCAAATTAGGTGGAAATTAGGTTTTTGAATTACCGCAAGATGCTATTTAGTAAACACAAAACACAAAAATGGAACGTAATTATTTGTCAACAAATCATCATTTTTGACGCCCCAGCTTTGTGGACGGAACAGTATTGGAAACTGTAGCGCCGCCGGTCAATATTCAGAGGCAGAAATAAAATTAAAAAGCACATTTATATTATTTTTATTTGCTACTTTTGCGCTCTAATTATTTAAGATTTTGATATAATTAATGTATTGATGAAAAAGGTTATATTACTTACAGGTTTTATTGTGATTTATTCAGCTGTATTTGCTCAAAAACAGCAATACAAGCTTGTGGAAGGAGAACTTGGACTTTCCATGCCCTTTGGAATGCCGGCGACATACGGCGAAGAATCGTTGGAAATTTCTCCCGGTCTATATGGAGAAATAAGATTCAATATTCCAAACCGGCATTTGTCGGTTGGCGCTCAATTATACATTACAGGCTGGACAGTTACAGGTTATGACACATATACCAGTAAACGTAATACCATTGCTTTGAATACTGTTTTTGACTATAATTTTAATGAAATAAAAGGTTTCCTTTTACCTTTTGCCGGATTCGGAATTGGTCTTGCCAACCTTAATGAATCATCAGAACTTTATATTTCTCCCAGAATTGGCGTTGAAGTTTGGAACAGACTCAGATTTTCTTTTGGTTACAATTTTACAGCCTATTCGTATAGCGGATTTGTAGTAAAACTTGGGTTTGTCGTTGGAGGCGGAAAGAAAAAGTAAAAGATTTGTCCTGACTGTTACTGTTTACTGTTATGGATACAAGTTATTTTAAAGTCATGGAAAATTACAGGGATGGCGCATCCCCTGAAACAGCGATAAGGGCATGTAAATATCCCCTTTTTCAGGTATTTCCGGAAATATTGAGGCGCTTTACTTTTGCACTTTGATTATTAGTTTTAGATAATTGGATAACATTATAAAATTTAGAGAAATGAAACATATATTATTGATTATTGGTATTATTGCATTTCTGTTCAATGCCTGCGAAAAGAATATCGACGGACCGGGTTTGCCGCCGGAAAGACTGCACAAGTCTTACATTGGGTACTATGTTGACTGTAAGGATGAAAACAGTATGCGTGTTCAAATCTTTGTACAAAAGATAGATAAATCGACAAATGTCATAGGAGGGAGTCGTGATTATATTTGGAATACCGGCGAAACCAACCCGAACACCTTCTCCATTGCAGACGGCATTGCCATAGATATTTACGGACGCTTTTGGGACCCGGAAAGACCGGAACGGGATACCTGCATTTTTTATGACGTCGCGCGGAACTATAGCTCCGGAAATGAAAAATATGATGCAGACAGACAGAAAGGATTTGAAAAATACCGCGATTTAATTGGAGACACGTGTTTCAATCTGCTATCGCGTGAATTTACTCCGGTAAACGCTATCATTACGCCGCTTCAATACATTACCATCACCGCGAATAAGGATTTCAGCGAAGAATATAAGGCGGGCAGCGATTTAAGCAGTTTTTTTACGGTTTACTTTGAAGACCCGTATTCAGTTGTAAAAAACGGATACAGGGATATAGAAAACACATACAAATATATCGAAAATCTTCCCTGGTCACAGTCTGTCGTTAAAGCCAGACTGTCGGAAGCTGATTTTCCCGAACGTCCATTTATCAGTGATAACTGGCAGTTTTTTCTGGATGTCGCTCCGGAAAAAACGGGAGAATATGTTTTTCACATAAAGGCATTATGAACAGGAGATATGCGCCAGTGAACGAAACCGGGTTAATAACATTATTGAAAAAAATAATGATGTTTCTATTTTTCATGTTTCCAGGACATTCAGCTCATGTATGCAAAAAAATAAGAGTAAAAAGCAAAAAAAATTTGCATTTATATTATTTTTATTCGCTACCTTTGCACTTTAATTTTTTTAAACTTTAATATAATAAATTTGGTATTATGAGTAACAACATTCACAACAGTAGTATTCCCAAAGAAATCATTAAAGATGTTATGGGAAAAATTGATGAAGTGGAAAGGATTCTCAGTCCGTATCTTTATCCACTGACGACGGAAGACCGTCACAGAATCCTCAAGATGGGCGACAAGTCACTGGCGTTTGTTGAAAAAACCGGCGAACTTGCAGCAAGCAATCCGCAGTTTTGTCCGGCGTATTTCAATCTCGACGATTTGAACGTCGACATTGCGGACGCCGTTGGTTTGCGTGCATTGAATAACCGTCTGGAGCAGCTTTCACGCGAGGTTGACGATACAATGATGCTTGCCGGAAGCGAAGCTTTTACACAGTCGCTGAGTTTTTACAACACTGTGAAACAGGCTGCCCGCGACAATATCCCCGGCGCTCAGCCTCTGCTGGACGAATTGAAAAAACGCTTTATTATCGGGCGACCGAAATCATCTAAAAATGAAAAGTAAAGAACGTTTAATCAGTTAAAAAAGATTTCGATAATGTCCGGAAAATCCTTTAAATATATTCTGAATATCCCTGAAATGTTATTCCGGCATTATCGAATATCTTTTAGAGTCAAAATCAATTCTTTTAGAATCAAATTTGACT
>JAISDH010000372.1 GCA_031264975.1 Bacteroidales bacterium | reverse complement strand
CCCGATTTCTGCAGGCGCACTAATGCTTGCCGTATTGCTTCCGAACTGCCAAAAACAGCAAAATCGTCCGGGAAAAATAATTTTCCACGCTTACTGTTTATAATCTTCCTTTTTATCTGCTCTTCAGCACTTTTCATTGAATAATTTTATTAATTTTTGTCACAAATATGTGATAAACTTGTGACAAAGTTTACGCCGCAAAAGTATTCTTTTTTTTCGGAATTAACGAACACATTAATTTTTGTTTTGTCCAAAATATATGATAAATATTGGACAAAGTTCACGCCGTAAAAGCGCACCTCTTTTGGCTTTTTTTATTTTCGTAAATATTTTATTTTCACCTGTATCAATTATCAAATTCACATTTTATTGTCCCGAAAATTGCATATATTCGGGACAAGTTCAATTTATTCAATTTTATATACTGTTTTTCCACATGCTATGTATAATGCTTTATTGTAATAGTATGGAGCGCTACATGCATTGATTGGAACATTAGTTTCGTTTACAAATTTATATTCCCAATATTTATTACCTGTCATCAAATCAAGCGCATGGATTACATTATTTCCACTTGCAAAATAAACCACATCCTCAACGATAATCGGACGCGACCAGTTCACCCCTTCGCTCCGGAAATCCCATACTATTTCTCTTTTTGTTATATCCAGCACGTATAAATGTGATTCCGTCGTTGTAAAAACAATCAGATTATCTTTAATTGCAGGGGTTCTGATTAATCCTCCGTCCGATTTGAAAGTCCATTGCAGATCGCCTGATTTGGAATTAACAGCAAATAGCGTGGAATCATAAACGAAATAAGCAGACGAATCTGATATTGACGGATTTGTAAACTGTTTGGTATCCTCTTTCGTATTCAATGTCCACTTCTTTTCTCTCGAATTTAAGTCAATGCAATGGAAATTTCCTCCCCAGTCAGTATAATAGATGTTATCATGCTCTATTTTCGGCGTTCCGCAAAGGACATAGTCTTCTCTTATAGTGTCCTGTATTTCTCCATTTTCCAAATCGAATATGTATAACTTTTTATCGTGACTGAGCGCATATCCGAGCTTATCCTTCAAATTAGGTGGAAAACATACATTTCCATTCGTTTTAATCCTCCAGTTTTCTTTGCCGGTTGAGAGGTCAATTGAGAAGACTGTTCCGTTTGCTGTGCCGAGATAAGCCGTATTGTCTTTAATATTCGGTCCATCATACAGTTTGCTTCCTGCGTTAAATTCCCAAATCAAATTACCTGTTTTACAATCAATAGCATAAAGGTAGCCTTTGCTGTCGCTGCAAAAAGCCATATCCCTGGTTACCATTGAAATTCCTGCGCCCTTATTCTCAATCTGATGTGTCCAGGCGATGCCATTAAATGATTTGACCGGTTCTCCATGATAACAAAAGTTATGGTTGCTGTTACCTGCGATGTTGAATTGTGAATGAACAGGAAGAGCCACGCGAAACCCTATATAGCTGACGCGAGCATCCTGTCCGTAACCGCCACGGGACGATACGCGACACATCTTTGCGCGGGGAAACCAGCTACCCCCGCGATTCACGCGGGCAAGATGTGGCACGCTTCCGGCAGGATCCTGCTGAGGCGAGTCCGGATATTCTCCCCAATAATCACCGCACCATTCCCACACCTGTCCGCTCATATCGTAAATACCCAGTTCGTTTGGCATTTTTGTACCCACAGGATGTGTTGTTTCGCCGCTATTAAATCCCCAATACCAGGCAACATCGTCTATATTATTGCTGCCGCTGTATTTATAGCCTTTGCTTTTATTGCCTCCGCGGGCAGCGTATTCCCATTCCGCTTCCGTAGCCAAACGATAATTTTTACCGGATACCTGATTAAGCCATTTAATATAATGCTGTGCATCGTTCCAGCTAATCAGCACAACAGGGTCGTTGTCCGTTTGCGTGAAATAAGGATTTCGCCAGCTTGCATCGCTCTTCATTTCCCATTTCTTTTCCACAAAAACGTTACCGCTATCCCGTTCCGCTTCCGTAACGTAATCTGTGGCAACTGCAAATTCTCGAAACTGCGCAACCGTTACCGGATATTTAGCAATATTAAAGCTGCTAACCGTAACCTGATGCACAGGTTTTTCCCAATCAAAACAATCGTCGCCCTGCTCGTCGGTACAGCCCATCCGAAACGTACCGCCATGCACAAAGACCATTTCCGACTCGACAGGATGAGGCGGCGGAGAAACGTATGCATATACTTTCTTTCCTGATGTAAAATAAAGCGTTTTATTTTCTATAAACGGCTGACCTGCCACATCATCTAACCGGATATTCCATATTTCTTCTCCGCTGTATATTCCAAAAGCATACATTTTCTTATCACCGCAACTGATGTATGCAATATCATCGGTAATTGAAGCGGAAGTATAAATTGTGCCTTCTTTTTTTATTTCCCATATTTTATTTCCGTTTTTGATATCAATCCCATAAATATGACTGTGATCGGTTATAATAATACATATACTATCCTTCACGGAAGGACTTCGCCAGAGCCCGCTACCAGCTTTAAAGCGCCATATTTCTTTACCGGTATCTAAATTAACCGAAATAAGTAATCCCTTGTCATTTGTCATTATACCGGTGTTCCCTATTATTGTAGGCGCTACATGCGAACTTATGCCGGTTCGATAAATTATGGTATCTGTTAAACTGAATATGTCCTGTTTATGCAAGTTGCCTGCCCAATCCGTAAAATAGACATGTTTATCGTCCCATGAAGGAAAACAGCAGAATCCTTTTTCAAGCGTTTGTTTTTTGATTAAGCCTCCGGTATTAATGTCAACTATGCACCATTCCTTTCCATGAGTTCCGAAATAAGCTCTGCCATTGATGATAGCAGGCGCAACACAAGTCATACCTGAAATGTCTGTATATCTCCATATTTCATTCCCGGTCTTGAGGTCTAAAGCAATTGTCATATTGCTTTTTGAACCATATAAGGCTATATCTCCTGTTACAGTTGGAGTTGATAACTGTTCCGGAATGTTATTGCGCCAGATTTGTTTGCCCGTATTTTTATCCAGAGCGAATTGATATCCCCTGTTATTTTCCTTATCGTAAGCGCTTACGAGTATTTTGTCTCCGATAATTATCGGATCACTGCAATTTTTTGCGGGCATTTCAAATTCCCATTTCCGCTGTGGAGCAGATGTTACAGGACTGCTGTTATAACAGCCTGAATGCGTATTACCTGAAAAAACAATAGCATCAGTTTGAGAATAGATACTAATTGTTGTTCCAATTAAAATAATCAAAGTCGAAATTTTCTTTTTCATTGTACTGTCTATTATTAATATTTTTTTATTGTACTATCTGTTAATATATGTTCTGTCGAATATCGCCGCAAAGGTAGCATAAAAAATATTATGGATATCAATTATCAATATTTTTAATTACATAAACCGTTCCCTTGCCCTGTCCCACGGCGGTTATAATTTGCTCTGCCCGCAAATATTGCAGGTCTTTTTTCAGCGTGTTCGGCGAAATGTCAGGAAACGCAGCGGATAAGTCGGAAGCTTTAACTGTTTTCTGTTCTTCGATAAATTTTTTGAGCATTTTTTGCCTGTCGTTCAAATAACCGCCTTTTTGCTTGAAAACACTGTATTTCTGTTCCAGCTTTTCGGTCA